>NZ_QGDO01000003.1:600000-900000 GCF_003149185.1 Sediminitomix flava
TCCTAGAGTTATTAAAAGGGAAGTCAATTGCTTATCTTCCTATAGAAATTGATATTCTTTTTGATAAAAAAGACGAACTGAAATCTGAAATAACAAAAAAACTATAAAGACTAACTTTTTTATAAACTAATCATTACCTGATGACTGCTATTTTAACTGCTTTAGGAACTGCTGTTCCAGAATATAAAATCTCCCAATCAGAGCTTGTACCTTTTATGTCTAAGCTTCTGAAATTAGATCATGTTGAAGAGCGTAAGCTATCTATTTTATATAGAGCGACAGGTATTCAGCATCGGCATTCGGTAATTCCAGATTTTGAAAAAAAAGAGCAGTTAGAATTTTTTAGAGAAGATGATTTAGATTTTTCTCCTCCAATCTCACAGCGAATGCAATATTATGAGAAGTCAGCTTTGGGATTAGCAAAAAATGCAGTTTTAGATGCTTTTCAAGGTCTTGAAGATGAGATTTATGATGAAATAACGCATTTAATTACGGTAAGTTGTACAGGAATGTACGCACCAGGTTTAGATATTGAGTTGGTTCAAGAGTTACCGCTTAAATCTTCAATACAACGGACTGCCGTAAACTTTATGGGTTGCTATGGTGCATTCAATGCTTTAAAGTTAGCAAAGTCTATTTGTGAAGCGGATAAAAATAGTAAGGTCTTAGTTGTTTCAGTTGAGTTATGTACGCTTCATTTTCAGCATTCTAAAGATGAAGAACAACTTCTTGCCGCTTCATTGTTTGCAGATGGATCAGCAGCAGCATTAGTTGAAGGAAAAGTAGATGCTCCGAGAAAGTTTCAGTTAGAATTGAATACTTTTTTTGCAGATTTAGTACCACAGGGTAAAACAGAAATGCAATGGCATATTGAAGATCATGGTTTTAAAATGGGTTTGACAACCCTAGTTCCGGAGTTGATCAGAGATGAAATGGATGTTCTGATACAAAATCTATTTTCAAAATCGTCAGCTAATCAGGATGAAGTAGACTTTTATGCAATTCACCCTGGAGGGAAGAAAATTCTACAAGAAGTTGAGAAGAAATTAGGGATTACAAAAGAGCAAAATGCAGTCGCTCATGAAGTCCTTAGAGATTACGGAAATATGTCTTCTGCTACAATTCTGTTCGTTCTGAAAAAACTACTTACTGAGATAAACGAGGTTGAAGAACCGAAAATAATATTGGGTATGGCGTTTGGTCCAGGCTTAACAATTGAGTCTATGATTGTACGTTTATTACCAACTGATTAATATAAACACTATACTAAACTTAAACACTTTTTGAAAATGGTAAAAACTATTGATTTAAACTTCTTGGGGAAGGATGAGGCAATTGCATCATTTATCATTCCTACTTCTGAAGGTCCTGTATTGGTTGAAACAGGTCCTTATTCAACCTATCCTAACCTAGAAAAAGCAATAGAACTAGCAGGGTATAAAGTTTCAGATGTGAAACATGTTTTACTAACTCATATCCACCTCGACCACGCTGGTGCAGCATGGAAATTTGCTGAAATGGGAGCAACGATTTACATGCACCCATTTGGCAAAAGACACATGGTCGATCCATCTAAGTTGATGGCTTCAGCTAGAATGATTTACAAAGATCAGATGGATGTACTTTGGGGAGACATGAAAAATATCCCTGAGGAAAAAATTGTGGAAGTTCAAGATGACCAAGTATTTCAATTTGGCGATACAGAAATCAAAGCGTGGTACACTCCTGGTCATGCAAAACACCATATTGCGTGGCAATTGGGTGATAGTCTGTTCACAGGAGATGTAGCTGGAGTGAAAATTGGCAATGGTCCTGTAGTTTCTCCTTGTCCTCCTCCAGATATCAATTTGGAAGATTGGAAAGTATCTCTAGATCTGATTCGTAAGATTGCACCTGCAAGACTTTTCTTAACGCATTATGGCGAAATCACGGAAGTAGAAGCTCATTTGGATGCTTTGGAAAAAGATCTTCATACTGTTGCAAACTGGATTAGAGCGCGAATGAAACCAAGAGTTGATGTTTTAGAGTTAACGAAAGAGTTTAATGCTTTTTGCCAAGAAGAACTACGTAAACAAGGAGTAGATGAAGTAGGTATAGCTCAATATGATGCTGCAAACCCTGCATGGATGAGTGTGGCTGGTTTAATGCGTTATTGGACAAAGAAGGCTGAAATTGTTTAGTAATTAAATTTTGAGAATGCTTGAGTTGTTGCCAACTCAAGCATTCTTATTTCGATTTATTTCTTAGTTCTATAAGGCTATGTTTACCAGGTGTTAGTTCTATTTTTCCATCATTTATTTTAAATCCATTATATAGAATTTGGTAGTTTTTAATGCTATGAAAAATAGCGGTCATATTATTTGGTATCTCAAATTCATATGACAGATTTCCATCTTTATCTAAATTATAAGTAGCTATAATTTCCCCTTTTAAAGTAGGTACTTTTATAGTAGAATATTTCAGATTGTGTAGTTGAGGTTTTATTTCTGCAATTTTGAATCCAGCGGAAGTTGGTTTTATACCCCAAAGATTTCTAGTGATAATATTGAGTGGAGCAGTACCCCAAGCATGATTCCAATCTAGGTTTTCCTTGTATTTTTTATCCCAAACCTCCATCGTCATAGTAGAGCCTGCCTCTATCATATTCCACCACGATCTAGTCTTTTTAGTTTCAGTAATAAGTTGTAAAGCATACTCAGATTCGTAATGTTGTAATAGTGTTTCTAGTAAGTATTGAGCACCATATACACTACAACTCATTTCCTTTTCCTTAATAAATTCAATAACTGTTTTAGTATGTTCTTTTGGAACAAGTCCCATTGCTAAAGAAAAGAAATTGGCATGTAAAGAGTAATGAGAGGCTTCTTCTCCATCTTTATATATCCCCAATTTCTCATCAAAAAAAACATCATTGTAACTCTCTTTCAATTTTTTGGCCTTCTCAAGGTAAAAATTAGCTTCATCTTTTTTGCCTATGGTACTAGCTATAAGAGACAACATAGAAAGATTTTCATAGTAAAATGCATTTACTACTGTGTTGTACGGTTTGAATTGGAAGTTATTTCTTTCAACAGCTGGCCAGTCTACTATGTCTTTGATTTGAGTATTGACCTTTTTAAATCCTATGGTTTTGTGCAATGAATCTCCAGAAACTAAAGAGCTTGTACTTATTAGCCCATCTTCTCTTTCTAGTGCTATGAGCGACCTTGCTTTTAATTTTTCGTAGTTCTCTTTTAAATATTTAGTATCTCCAGAGTACAAATAGTCGGTGTAGAAAAGTTTTGCGGTATGAAGAATCCATTCTGTAGGCCATGTCGGATTGTCAATGAAATATTGATTGGTATTTTGAGCAATATCATAATTGGTATCAACACAGTAATGACTGAGTTGATTGATAAAAGCATCAGCTTCATAAGGCTTTCTTTCCCTGTGTCCATCTATGTAATAACCTGTAAAACTAGTAGCTTTTATTGTGTGTTTACATAAATCCCATATCTGATTTAAGATTGTGTCTGATGAAGTAAACGAACTTTTATGATCGTTAAAAGAATAGTGAAGCGCTTTTAAATTTATCTTTATAGATTCGATAGGGATTTGTAAATTCTGAATTTCACAGTATCTAAATGGTATAACTTCTTGAAACTCTTTTGGAGCTGATACCGCAGAACGACGAGGTAAATACTTTTCAGGAATGGCGATATCTATCAATTCATGATTTGGAATTTGATCTAGCTTTATGCGGCAATAATTTATATATCCACCAGGTTTTTTATCTATTCTATTTTGGTCGTTTAGTTTTTCACCTAGATCAATAATTAACTTTTTACCTTGTTTTTGGCTAGTTTGAATTTGTAAAGTACCAAAGTAAGCTTTACCAAAATCAATTAGATAATGTCCTTTTTTTAGTTCAGTGATAGTCTTGGGAGTAATAATGGAATGTTCAAAGTTTTCAGCTTTTGGAGAGTAAGCTTTTTGTGCAAAAGAATGAAAAGTGAAATATAGGGTAGTAGAAAATAGCAATATTAGCTGTTTCAACATGGGTCTGTTTAGTCTAGTTTATTAACTTTGAAACTAGAACAGACTAGAGAGAAAGATTAGTTTTAAAAAGTAATATTCTAACTGAAAATTTAATCAAGGGACTAAGCTCATTTAAAGTTGAATATGTATATGATCATCATGTCGGACAGCATGACAACCATGGAATCGTACTTTGCTATGAGTTAGTTTCATTCGACTTTTTAAATGAGGTTCAATAAATATCTTTTGAATATCGGAATTACGGATGATGGCATTCATAAGTGCCATGGTTCTTTCTATATCAAGAATCATCTCTGCTTGACTCCAACTAGGACTTAGGTATTTAGCTAAATCATATTGGATAAAACCATTTTCTAGACATCGTTTATTCGTGTTTTCTTCTCCTTTTTTAGCTTCTTCAAAAGCGCCATAACCAATCCAAGATGGTGCAGTATCTTCAAGTACTTCTCCATTTTCAGATTTATAATAAAATGCTAAATCAATTTTTTGTCCATCGTTATGACTTAAGTGAGGTATCAATGGGAATCCATCCCAAAATGGAAAGTTTGCATCTAGATAAATTAGACTAGAATGTGGATAAGAATTCTGAAAGTCAGTGGCAATTTCTTCTAGAGAATTTTTCAGCTTATGATTTACATAATGTCTATTCAATAGTATAGTGATCTTGTTTAATGGTTTTATACTTTCAGAATTGTAAGGCAAGGGAGTTCTTCCAAAAAATGGGGCAATGCTAGGAACTAAGAAAAGTGAAAAGAGTAAATAAAGAGAGAGGTAGATAATTGTTGAACTAAAGAAATTAAATCGGAATTGTTTTCTTTTAAGAAGACGAAGAAGGAAATAGTGAAGCAGTAACACAATTCCTCCAATCTGTGTTAGTATAATCAGAAAAATAAAAAGTACGCTTCTGAAAACTGATCTTAAAAAGTTTGGTTTCATAAATTATATTTATTTGGCTATAAAACTAATAAACTAAAATTGGATGATGAGAAACTTAAAATATATTATTTCTCTTTTGGTCTTGTCGAGCTGTTTGGGTTATCCTAAAACTGTAGAGCCTGTAAAAGATTTTGAATTGGATAGTTATTTAGGAACATGGTACGAGGTGGCACGATTGGATCACTCTTTCGAGCGAGGTTTGGAACAAGTATCCGCTACGTATTCTATGCGATCGGATGGAGGTGTAAAAGTTTTGAATAAAGGTTTTGATACTGAAAAAGGAGAGTGGTCAGATGCAGAAGGGAAAGCCTTTTTCGTCAGAGAAAAAGATGAAGCTTATCTAAAAGTATCTTTTTTCGGTCCTTTTTATGGCAGTTATGTTGTGTTCGAATTGGATAAAAAGAATTATCAGTATGCTTTTATTTCTGGTGATAGTGAAAAGTATTTATGGTTCCTTTCTCGTACACCAGTAGTCAGTGATGAGTTGAAAAATCATTTTATTGAAAAAGCAAAAAGCTTAGGGTTTCCTACCGATCAATTGATATTTGTAAATCAAATTCCGAAAGATTAATCTATAGCTTTCCATTCTAAATAAATAAACTTCGCGGACTTGAAATTTGGAGGACATACAAGTTTGGTCAATAATCCTTTCTGAAAAACAAAAGCACTCATCGCACTAAGGTCTACTTGATGGGCTAATGTATTCGAACTAATCAACTCAATTTCTTTAGGACTTAATTTATTCAGATGTGATCGGTGAAAAACATTTAAACCAGTGAAAGTATCATAGTACTGATGGAAGCAAATAAGTAGTCCTAGCGTTTGAACTGTGGAGTCATCACATTCTATTTTTTTCATTAAAGAATGAAAAGGAATATGTGTTTTTATCTCTGTTGAGAAATTCTGATTCCAAGGAATGATTTGCCCTTTTTCAAGCTCAAAATAGAAGGCGTCTGTAAGTGTTTTTGTTCCTAAAATATGAGCTGAAATATTGGTCAAATTCTGATTAAAGATATCAATTTGTAGTTCTTTACTTAGTTCGTTTTTGTATTCAATATGATTTGAAATCTGATTTAGAATTTTGTTTCGTTCCGTTTCTGTATAAATAGGTGGAAGTAACGCGCCTCCTCTATAACTCATTTTTCGATACAGATTAACCATGATTTTTTCATTGATATCATTATCGTAGGCAGACATGGCTGTCTTCATCCTAAATCTGATATTCTCTCTGAGCCGTTTTGGACTAATGACTTTTACGCCATCTCCAAAGCCAAGAATATCTTTTTCCAACTCGAAATTATGTTGCACTTTCAGCGAAATGATGATTCCAAACTGATTTTGTTCCTCTAACTTTTGTGACGCATGAAATGGCTTTGTAAGTACATAGGGAGCATGTTTTTGAGTGACAAATAATCTCACATCTTCTCCTTTCTGATTGGGATTGACGGTCACACCAATGGTATCCTTGAAATACGACTGCGGATCAAAATCGGGGCTTTCCGTATATGGCTGTTCACTTGCTTTTATATCAAGAATTCGATCAAGTGCCAAATTGAAAATACCTTTGTTTCCTCCCAATTTCCCGATAATAAACCATCTATTTCTAAACTCTTTCAAAAGGTATGGAGACATATGAAAGTCTTTCGGGTATCGAGACTTGAAAGATTGATAGTTTAGCGTGATTGTTCGTTTTTGAGTAATGGCTTTGTATAAAGGGTCAAGCCATTTTAATCCTTTCAAATTTTCATTCTTCTCAAAGTCAATCACAGATGCTGTCTGATTCTTCTGAGAGTAAATGTGGTCTTCCAATTTTTGCACCATTCCGTCCAATTCTCTGAAATGTGAAAAACCTTGGAACTGTTTCATAAACTCTATGGCTTCTAAAAGCTTTCCTAGATCTTGTTGAGAGATGGGAATATTTGTAATACTATAGTTAGCATCTTCATACTGATAATACTTCTTCTCCTTAACTATAATTGGTGCATTATAGCCCAGTTTATCACTACGCATCATCTGAATATCAGATTGTATGGTGCGTTTACTTATACCTTTGTCAATTCCTTCATATTCGTATAAAGCTTCCGAACAAGCCTCAATCAAATCTTCTAAAGTCCATTTTCTGAAGTTGTTTTGCAGACATTGGTCAATGGTTTTGTAGCGTATTAAAGCGTTTCTATTTACTGGCATCTCAAAAAATTTTGAGAAAAATAGGAAATATTTTCTTCTACGCAAAAAGACTGCGCAGTAGGTGTTCACCTTTGAATTGTAAGTTAAACGGAAGGTAGTTTCAGAAGGGCTACACGGTGTTTGAGCAATCGCAAAAAATATACTGTCTGTTTAGTTTACTAGCAATAAGGTTCTCTGAGATAGAGGTTCGAATCCTCTCCTTTAAGGTGGTGCAAGGGTGAGCACGCAGAGGTTTTGCACTGTTTACGGAGGTTCGAATCCTCCCTTCGAAAGAAGTAGCATAGGGGTTAATGCACAGTTACACGTTTGTTGTCGGTTCGAATCCGACCTGTTTAAATACAGTAGTTCAATTGGCAGAACAATTTCCGAAGTCTGTTTCGCTTCTAAAACTGAAACACCATAAGGTAAGTACTCTTAGTACATGGCAGATAAGCTAGACTTAGATGCACATTGACCAGTACTTTGAGCAGTAAAGGATACCGTTAGTTGTATTTGATGAGATGAAATTATGTATCAATTGCTTTTTTAAACTCATAAGATTTTTTGATGCAATGATAGCATGAGTTCATCTTTTTTAAACAGCAAACTCAATGGATGCCCGTATTCGGCAATGATGTATTAAGAGGCTTACTCTTTTTTTATAGAGAACAATAACCAATACATAAAAATGAAAAAGGTAAGAATAAACAAAGGGAAAATAGGTCTCGTTTACCGAGCGAAGGATTTGAACAGAGTAATATTAGACGGAGTCTATTGGCTTTCACCATTTGAACAAGTTGAAATCTTGGAGATGGAAGGTGCTTTTAAGCCTAGCCGAAATTTAAATCTTTACTTAGTTCATGAAGATTTATCTGAGCATTTGGATGTGATAGAAATCAAAGATCAAGAAATCGCTTTACGATATGAAAATGGAGTTTTCAAAGAAGTTTTGAGCACGACAGGTAAGCATGCTTATTGGAAAGGATTAAACTCTAATAGTTTTATCAAACAGAAGATTTCTGATGTAGAAATTCCATCTGATTTTGATCTAAATAAATTAAGCTTGGCTGGTGTATTTCCATTTGTACGTTCATTTCATATTGATACTTTCGAGAAAGGGTTACTTTATGTTGATGGCGATTTCTACAAAGAATTAGGTGCAGGTTATCACTATTTTTGGAAGAATGCACACAACATATCTTTACGAAAAGTGGATTTGCGTGAGCGCCAACAAGAGATTGTTGGGCAAGAGATATTGACCAAAGATAAAGCTGCTTTACGCATCAATTTTACAGCACAATTCAAAGTAACAGATATCCGAAAAGCGTTAGAGGATAATCAAGACTATGAGAAACAATTATATGTTTTGACGCAATTGGCTTTGAGAGCTTTTGTTGGTTCTTTGACTTTGGATGAGCTTTTGGAAAGAAAAGAAAGTATATCGAAAGAGGTATTAGATAGCTTGAAAGAGAAAGTCTCAGACTTGGGTGTCTCATTGATTGATGCTGGAATAAAGGATATTATTTTGCCGGGTGAAGTGAAAGAAATCATGAAGCAAGTTTTGGTAGCTCAGAAACAAGCTCAGGCAAATATTATCACTCGAAGAGAGGAAACAGCTTCTACCCGAAGCTTATTGAATACCGCAAAATTGATGGAAGACAATCAAATGCTCTTCAAATTGAAAGAGATGGAATACATTGAGAAGATCGCAGATAAGATCAATACTATTTCCGTCTCTGGAGGGAATCAGGTCGTAGACCAATTAAGAGACTTGTTTATCAGAAATTAGAAAAAGCAATGAAAGAACAGATCAATAAAGTATTTGAAGGGAGGGAGGAAATCCCTCTTTTCT
This sequence comes from Sediminitomix flava, assembly GCF_003149185.1. Lineage (NCBI taxonomy): Bacteria > Pseudomonadati > Bacteroidota > Cytophagia > Cytophagales > Flammeovirgaceae > Sediminitomix > Sediminitomix flava. The sequence goes on from NZ_QGDO01000003.1 coordinate 608,993, forward strand.
ATATCGAAAGTGGAAGTCGACTTTGGAATATAGCAAGTCCCGATAGCGATTATGATGTTCGAGGTATTCACCTTCAATCTATAGCTCAAAAGTATGATTTTCAGAAACACAGAGATGTGATTGAAGTAATGGATGGTGACTTCGATTTTGTCTCTTATGATTTAGATAAGTTTCTGAATTTACTTTTAGATGGTAATGCTACCATATTGGAATGGTTCCGATCTGACATCATTTATTTCTCAGATATAAAAAACTTTGAAGCATATCAGTTGAAGATTTTAGATCATGTCAATTTTAAGTCCATATTCTATCATTATATATCTTTGGCAAAGAAGCATTATCAACTTTTAGAAAGTGGAAAGAAGTTTACATACAAAGTGATCTTTTACTGTATTCGAGCTTTGTTATCTGCTGATTTAGCTGCTCAAAATAGATTAGCAGAATTGGATATTGAAAAGCTCTTTTCTCAATTTGACGAAGAAAATGAGGTGATTGTCCTTGCAAAATCTTGTTTAGATCAGAAACGAGCAGGAAATGAAAAGCAGTATGTTGAAGAAGAAAAACGAGAGCATATTCTTAGGGTGTTAAATGTATATAGAGAACGCTTACTGTTGAATCTTCCAAATGAGAATCACAATAAAGAGAAGCTTCGAGAGCTTTTAAGAGCATTTGCTTTTGAAGTTAAATCAAGTTTTTACCATAAAGCAGAAATTGCTTGAACGGTAAATGATTTTTTAAACGATTAAAGAATTAAGAAATGAAATATACATCTAAAGATATTATTTCAATTGGCTTTGAAGGAAAAGCGATTAGTTTGGCTTTAGAATACATGAGTCAAATAGCAGAAGAAGATGTAGCCGATGCCCTTGATACCTTAAAGCTATTACATACGGATGTTACACTTTTTGTTGAACATCCCGATTTGAAGGATTTGGCAAATTGTCTTCTAGATAAAAAAGAAGCTCCTCAGCCAATTGAAATCTTAGATCAAGCTTTACCCTATGAGATTTATGGGGCTAATGGAATAGAAGATGGGGCTTTAAACCAAATGGAAACAGTCATGAAATTACCCGTGGCGAGAAAGGGAGCTTTGATGCCCGATGCTCATCAAGGGTATGGCTTACCAATTGGTGGTGTTTTAGCGACTGAAAGTTCAATCATTCCTTATGCAGTGGGTGTAGATATTGGTTGTAGAATGTGTATGAGTATTTTTGATCTTCCAGTTTCTATGTTAGAAGATCGAAAAGGAGAGCTGAAAACGATTTTGAATAATGAAACTCGATTTGGGAGAGATACTTTCAGAAATCCTATAGATCATGAAATTTTGGCGAGTCCTCTTTTTAATGAAATTGATATCGTCAAAAAGTTGAAAGATAGAGCTGCTAAACAAATCGGTTCTTCGGGTGGCGGAAATCACTTTGTGGAGTTTGGAATTACTGAAATTCACGAAGATGATCATGAATTGGGTTTGAAAAAAGGGAAATATTTGGCACTGCTTTCACATTCGGGTTCGAGAGGATTAGGTGCTACTATTGCCAATCATTACACCAAAATAGCCATGAATCAATGTCTTTTACCAAAAGAAGCAAAACATCTGGCTTGGTTAGATTTGAATAAAGAAGAAGGACAAGAGTATTGGCTTGTTATGAATTTGGCAGGGGATTACGCCTCGGCTTGTCATCATCAAATTCATGATCGAATAGCAAAAGTATTGAATGAAAAACCTCTCGCTATGTTAGAAAATCATCACAATTTTGCTTGGAAGGAAGTCGATCAGAATGGGAAAGAATATATTGTTCATCGGAAAGGAGCGACACCAGCTGGAGAAGGCGTTTTAGGTGTTATTCCTGGTTCTATGACTGCGCCCGGTTTTATTGTTCGAGGAAAAGGAAATCCACTTTCGGTAGATTCGGCAGCACATGGAGCAGGGCGTCAGATGTCAAGAACTGCGGCTAAAAAGACCTTGCAGAAAAGTGATGTGATTCAGCATTTGAATGATCACGGAATTGAATTACTCGGAGCAGGACTCGATGAAGCACCTATGGCTTACAAGGATATTCATTCGGTAATGGAGCACCAAAAAGATTTGGTGGATATCGTCGGTACATTTCTACCTAAAGTGGTCAGAATGTGTGGCGATTCTAGCTTTAAAGAAGTAGATTGATGAAGAAAGTCTGTGCACAAGAAACACAGGCTTTTTTTCATTTATAGGATAATAGGGAGTTAAAGTTTTTAACTTTGTACCTTCAAAAGTTTCAAAACAGACTTCCAAAAATTCTCATGATTACGAATTCTTTACTTGATAGCTATACTGACTTTGAACAAAAAATTCAAAGATACCCAGAAGATCAACAACTCAAGCTTGTCACGCTAATGTTGTATGTGGGCTATTCGGGAGAGTCTATTCAGACCATCAAAAGGGATTTTTATAGAGTGATAGAAGTATCTCAAGCGTTCAATCAATCCGAATTGAATCTGTTACTCGAAGAAGTGTTTGTCTGTAAATTTTTAGATGATGAATCTTTCCAGTTTCAACGTATTTATAAAGTAGATTCTGCTGATCTTTTTGTGAGTTGTGCACACTATTTCTTTTTTACCTTAAATCAGCATTCTCTTTTTGAAACTTACCAATCCAATCTGAGTGCAAAACAAAGCAGTAAGTATAATTCATATTGGAATGAGCGAGTGAAACAAGATAATATCATTCGTGACTTCTTTATAGATCAGCCAATTTCTGAAAGGCTTGTTCAGCTTAGTTATCTGTTAGCTACAGTTGAGTTTTCTCAATCTCCAATTGCTGCAGATTTAGTTTTGAGTTTTGTAGCTCTCTGCCAACTGAAAAAATGTTTTCCATCTTTCTTAATTGAAGATGATTACAATTTGAATCAGATCACTCAACTTTTATTGAAGGAGCTTTATCATGGAAAGTTAGCATTGGAGAGGCTCACAAACTGTTTAACTACGCTTTACGAATTGACTTCTAGCGAAAGATTTCTAATGCTAAAGTCACTCTTAAATCATCAGTTTAAAGGGAAAGAGTTTGCTATAAAAAATGAGCTTAAGTCCGATTTTTATCAAAGACTAATTCCATATGCTAACCTTATAAATCATAAGAATAGTGAAGTCCTAAAGAATTTTTTGTCAGAAAGTGGAATCGCTGATCTTTCCAAAGAAGCGAAGAAGAAATCGTCTAAGAATTGGAAGTTACTTTCTCAGCAAAAGGAAGTATTGTTGGTGTTTTTTCTACTTCGAGAAGAATATACGCACAGAGACTTTTTATTCAACAGATATAAATTTCTCCTCAAATCAAATACCACTCAAATCCTTTTTTACGAACATCTGATTGATCTTCTTATTCTTTTTAAAACAGAAATAGATGTCGATTGTAAAAATTACAAAGAGGATGTATTGAGCTATTGGAAAAGCTATTTCGATGATGCTTTCAAACAGCTTTCCCCTCTTTCGTTTCCAATCATTTTATTTCTGCTCAAAGAAGTTTTCAAAAATGAGTTTTATGTCACTGATGAAATTGTTGAACAACTCAATTTCAGAGCTTCAAGTTATCATCGAAAAGGGTTGAATTGGTATGCTTCTATAACCGCAGAACTCTGTGTGCGATTTAACGATGAATGGCTGCAACCTCAGTTTGAAAGAATGCTTGTAGAAGATGGGTTTCAGTTGAAAAATATCTTTGAGCAAGAAGACCCGAACGATTGGAAAGCTTTAGTGGCCAAAATGGAAAAACTTGCTGACAGGCTTAAAGAAATTGATGAGGAAAAGAAAGAACAAGAGAACGCCACGCAGCATCGTTTGATTTGGGTGGTTTCTCCAAAGTACCTTCAAGTCAAACCCTTTGAGCAGAATCGTTTGAAATCTGGGAAGTGGGGTAAGCCGAAAAAGATTTCAGATCAGAAGTTAATCTCAAAAGATATAAAAGGGGCTATTGAACTGGATTTTGAAATTCTGAATCATGCATACCAAACCAATAAAGGGTATTATGAAGATTATGTAGCCTATGAAGTTCTCGAAGTTTGGAAACGATTGGAAGGACATCCAAATGTTGTTTTGGAAGAAAATATAGATCAGTCAGTGACGGTGACTAAAGAAGAAATCGAAATATCAGTTGCTGAAAATGGAGATTTCTATGAACTGAATTTTGGACAAGATTTCAATATGAACTTTCCTGTCAAGCAAGAGAGTACGACACGTTTTACTTATTTCAATGTCGATGAAAAAGTAAAAGAGTGGTTTAGCACCTTTCCACAAGGTGTTCTGATTCCGAAAGAAGCGAAGAATGAATTGAAAGCAGTTGTAGGACAGTTGAGCAGAAATCTTCATGTGCATTCTAAGGTTGATGAGATCAGAGAAGAGCTTCCCGAAATCTCTGCTGATACGCAGCTTTATGCTTTGCTTACACCAAAAGGAAATAACATTCAACTGAATTTATATTTCAAGCCTTTTTCTACACAGTTACCTTATGTTGTTCCGACCAAAGGAAAGGAAGCTTTGATCGAGGATGTGCAACGTGTGCGTACAAGAGCTGTTCGTGATTTTAGAGTAGAAGAGGAAATTATACGAAACTTTTTTGTCGATAGACCGAATCTTTTCAATACCCATGATGGGCATTTTTCTTGGGAATTGACTGACCGAGTAGAAGCACTGAATGCACTAATGGAATTGCAGTCGGGAGCTTTCAAAGCAATTATAGAATGGCCAAAAGGAGTGAAGTTTCAGTTATTGGCTTCAGCAGATGTTTCTCAATTGTCGATGTCTGTAAAAATGAAAAAGACCGATTGGTTTCATTTGGATGGCGAGCTGAAAATCAATGAAGAAATTGTCGTTTCTCTGATGGAACTTCTTTCCAAATACAAAGAAAATCCAAGTTTACAGTTTGTAGAGGTTCGGGAAAATCAATTTATCTCTTTGACCAATAAACTGAGAACTCAGTTGGCAGCCTTTGAGAATTTTGCTGAAGACTTTAGGCAGGGAATTGATATGCATCCTTTAGTGACCTATGGCATTCTTCATGAGTTGAAAGAGAAAATAAATCTTGATGCAGATCAAGCATGGACAGAATTTGAGGATAGAGTAGAAACAGCTTATGCTACTGAGTTCTCATTACCAAAAAATCTTCAAGCTACCCTAAGAGATTATCAGTTGGACGGTTATCAATGGCTTTCAATACTTTCTGCTTCTGGGGCAGGAGCGTGTTTGGCAGATGACATGGGACTGGGGAAAACTTTACAAGCAATTACGCTACTTTTAGCACAAGCTAAAGATGGTGCTTCTTTAGTAATCGCTCCTTCCTCAGTGACTTTCAATTGGGTGAAAGAAATACAGAAGTTTGCACCAACGCTCAACGTACATTTGCTTTCTGAAGTCTCTAAGCGAGAAACACTGATTAAATCTTTAGGGCAGAATGATGTTTTGATCTGTAGTTATGGACTTTTACAGACGGGTATTCCTGCACTCAGAAAAAAAGGCTGGAATGTAATTATTTTGGATGAAGCGCAAGCCATCAAGAACAGATCGACTAAACGTTCTGAAGAGGCGATGAAGCTGAAAGCAAAAACTAGAATTCTGACGACGGGAACACCTATTGAAAATAATTTGGGCGAACTCTGGAATCTCTTCCAGTTTATCAATCCAGGTTTGTTGGGAGATTGGGAGTCATTCAATGACAACTATATCTTAAGAATCACGTCTGATGATGACCTTCATGCTAAAGTAGCTCGTCGAAATCTTCGAAAAATTATTGCTCCTTTTATTCTTAGAAGAACGAAGAGTGAGGTGTTGGAAGAGTTACCACAGAAAACAGAAATGGTGCTCAATGTAAAAATGTCAGAAGAAGAGTCAATTTACTATGAGGCATTGAGAAGAACGGCAATTGGTGAGATTGAGGACATCATTGAAAAGAAAAAAGAAGGCGGGGCTTTCAAAGTCTTGGCAGAGCTGACCAAACTTCGTCAAGCCTGTTGTCACCCAACATTGATCAATCACGAATGGCAATGGGAGAGTAGTAAACTAAGTCTTTTCTTAGAAACCGTAAAAGAATTAAAAGCAGGAGGGCACAGAGCACTTGTCTTTAGCCAGTTTGTGAGTTATCTGAATATTCTAAAGGTCGAACTAGAAAAAGAAGGCGTTTCTTATCAGTATTTAGATGGTTCTACCACTCTTAAGAATCGAGAAAAAGCAGTCAATGATTTCCAAAGTGGAGAAGGAGATGTCTTCTTGATTTCTCTAAAGGCTGGAGGAACAGGGTTAAATCTCACTACAGCAGATTATGTCATTCATATGGATCCGTGGTGGAATCCTGCCGTAGAAGACCAAGCCACAGACAGAGCTTACAGAATTGGGCAAGAAAGACCTGTGACGGTCTACAGACTAATCACACAAAATACAATTGAAGAAAAAATGATTCAGTTGCATCATGAAAAAAGACAATTGGCGGATGATCTATTAAGTGAAAGTGCGACCACAACAAAACTAGATACGAAAGAACTTTTGAAGCTAATTACTGAGTTTTAATTGGAATTTTCTGATTTAACTCTAAAAATCTTATCAGAAATGATGGTTTTTAATAGGGATCCTTACTTCTAGTTTTGAATCTTAAAGTTGAAAACCCTCATTTGTGTCCGAATTAACTATTGACCTATTAACTTAACCTAATTTACTATTTTGAATCAGACACTAACTAAAAAGTGTACAGTAAGACTGTATGCAACATTTCTTCTTGCCTTATTTTCTATTTCTTCAACCTTTGCAGATGATTGTACATTCACCAAAAATGCTGGTAACTGGGGGAAAGCTAGTAATTGGAGTTGTGGACATGTACCTGATCCATCTGTAGACAATGTAATTATTCCAGCAGGTTCTGAAGTAAATAACAATGTAGGAGACATTGTTTTTACAGGTGGAACGACACTCACTATCAATGGAACTCTCGACATGAAAGGGAATAAGCTTGAAATGAAAGGTTCAGGAGGTGACGCTTCAACTTTTTTTGTAGCTTCTACAGGTGATCTAAAAGATGCGAGTGAATTTTTTATACTAGAAGATGCACAAGGTACGGTTGCTTCTGGCGGTTCAATAACGGTCTTAGAACATCTAAAAGTTGACGATAATGGAGCTTTTGAAGTAAACAGTAATGATGTTGAGGTTACGGATAAGTTTGAAAACTTGGGAAATGGAAATATTAGTGGCTCAGGTATCGTAACTTTTTCTGGAACTATTGGGAATTACACTGATAATTCCTCAGTCGACATATCTGTTTGTGTATCTTCTGACGGAACAAATTGTGATATCAATGAAGATAACGATACACCACTTCCAGTAAAGTTTATCTCTTTTCATGTAACCACAGTTAAAGAGGGTGTTCTAGCTGAATGGGCGACAGGTTCTGAGTTTGATAATAAATCATTTAGAGTGGAAAGGTCTATTGATCATATCAATTGGATGTCATTGGTAGAGCTAGAAGGAAGAGGGAATTCAGAGGTTATAACTGAATATTCATTTGTAGATCGAGAGGCTGTTCATGGTATCAATTTTTACAGGATTGTACAGGTTGATTTGGATGGTTCAATTTCCTATTCTCCTGTGCAGACTATTGTGAAAGATCGATTTGAAGTAGAAGAATTGATTTTAAGCAGAAGAGGTACAAACAATTATATGTTAGAAGGAGAGGGGCACTTGCTTGAAGATTTACAAATTTATTGTATTCAAGGAAAGAAGCTGAACCATAGGGTTGATCTGAATCAATTGTCAAATACAAACCTATCATTTTCATTGGATGGTTTGCCAAGTGGAGTTTATATACTTCGTACAAATGAACATGCTCTTCGAGTAATAAAGCACTAAACTATTCTTCATTTTTATACCAAATTCAAATCGCTTAGTAAATGATCAATGGAATCAAAAAAATGGATCATGTTGGTATTACTGTACCAGATTTAGCACAAGCTTCTCTATATTTTAAGGAATGGTTCGATGCTGAAATAATTGGAGAGGCATGGGGGTTTAAATCGGATGATTACTGGATGAAAGATTACCTAAATGTTCATCCAAGAGCTGAAATTCATAATATTCAAATGATGAAACTACCTGATGGAACAGTGCTAGAATTGTTTGAGTATGAATCTCCTGATCAGAATGTAGAGTATCCTAAAAATAGTGATCATGGAGGACATCATTTAGCGTTTGAGGTAGATAATATTGATGAAGTTGTAAAAGTTCTACATCAGAATAATGTGCCTGTACATGGTCATGAAGCTACTTTTAATGATCCTTCAGCAGATAATACAAAAGGCTCATTTAAGAATATCAAGTGGATTTACTTTCAAACCCCTTGGGGAATGGATATTGAGCTAGTTCAAAAATTATAAGTGATTGAAAAAGCAAAAGGCATTGAGTATTTATCAATGCCTTTCATTTTATATTAGAAGAACCAAAAGTGAATATTTAGTAATTGAGTTTGCAAAACTGATCACTTTTTGGATAAGAATCTGAGTTATGAAAAGTGTTCTTTATTGGTTTTTCATCTTAAAAATAATTTCAGCCCCATCAACCAAATCGGAGTGATTGATGAAAAAAGATTTTTGCTTTTTACCATTTACATAAATCGCATCAATCAAGTTCGAATTTCCTTCTTTCTTGATCGTGATTTTTTCCCCTTTCCAATGGTTTTGATCTAAGGTAATCGTGATCTGGTCAAAGGCTGGAGTGGTTAAAGCATACCTCGGAACAGCTGGTGCATCTGGATAAATTCCCATCATTGAGAAGACTGTCCAAGCTGACATTGTTCCTGTATCGTCATTTCCTGCAATTCCATCGGGCTGATTGGTGAAATGTTCTTCACGAAGTTTCAAGACACGCTCTTGTGTTTTGTATTCGTAACCTTTCATATAATTGTAGATGTATGGATATGCGATATCTGGTTCGTTTGCCATATCGTAATGCCCTTCTTCAAAGATCATTTCCAAACGCTTGTCGATTTCTTTAGTTCCTCCAAACAATTTGATGAGTTGAGGAATGTCAAACTGCGCCATCAGGTTGTATTGGTATGCATTTCCTTCTACATATCCGATGTTGTGTTGGAAGTTTGCCCCATGCGCAGGATCGAAAGGCTCATGCCATTTTCCATTTGCATATTTAGGACGAAGGAATTTGCTGTTTTTGTCAAATAACTTTCGGTAACCGTAAGCTCTTTCTAAAAATTCTTTATGCTTTTCTTTATTGCCTATGGCTTTTGCGTATTGAGAAATACTCCAGTCAGCCACAGCATATTCTAAAGTAGTGGAAACGGAACCCCAAACTTTTTCATCTAGTTCTACATCTACAGGAACATAGCCATTTTCAATGTATTCAGCTACTCCCGGTCTTACAGGGTTTCCACTCTCAATAGGGTATGCATTTTTTAGAATTGCTTCAAATGCTTTTTGCTCATCAAATTTGTCCAATCCTTTTAGGTAAGTATCGGCAATCACGATAGAGGCAGGGTCTCCCACCATGGTGAAAGTTTCTGTCGAGTTCAATTCCCATTTAGGCAACCAACCCGACTCGTCGTAGATGGCTAACATGCTATTGACCATATCCAATTGCTGCTCAGGGTAAAGTAAAGTCAGAAGCGGATGAAGACTACGGTAGGTGTCCCAAAGTGAGAAAACTGTATAACGATCGCCATTTTCTACCTTGCCTGTTTTACGCGTTTTGGATACAGGATAATCACCGTTTTCATCATTGATGATATTTGGATGAATCATGCTATGGTACAATGACGTATAGAAAACGGTTTTGTCATCTTCCGAACCGCCTTCTACAGCTACATTTGAAAGTACTTCGTTCCATTGTGCTTTTGCATTTCCTACAACTTGCTCAAAGTTCTTTTCTCCAATTTCTTTTTCAAGGTTTTCCCTTGCATTTTCAATACTTACATAAGAAACCCCAATTTTCACTTCTACTTGGGTAGGCTCAGCAAAATCATATGAGAAAAAAGCACCGAGTGAATCTCCAAGCACAGGGAAATAAGCATCTTCTAAAATACGGTTCTGACCATTGTAAGCCGCCATCCAGTTTCCTTCTACACCATTGTTTTTGCGGTGTTTCTGCCAAATTCCTTTGCGTTCAGCTGTTTGATCTACTTTCATTACAAAGTAGACAGGATAAATAGAAGTTGGGTCGTTGTAACAGAATGTCCCGACCATTCGCATGCCTTCAATTTCTTGCTCATTGACCATTTTCACCATTCCACCACTTTCATTGGAAAGGGCTTGCCCGAGGTTCATCATAATATTTGCTTCGCCTGCGGGGAAATGAAAACGGCTAATTCCTGCTCTTTGTGTCGCACTGACTTCTGTTTTTACACCATAACGATCTAATACATTGGTATAATAACCTGCACTAGCATCTTCTTGTGAATAAGTAGTGGCATATTCTTCTGTTTCTACTTTTAATTCACCAGTAGTTGGCATAAGGATGATCGCTCCAAGGTCTGGACAGCCTACACCACTTAAATTGACGTGACTAAAGCCCGAAAATAATGTATTGGTATGATCGTAGGGAAAAGAAACCCAATCCGAATCCTTTTCTTTTCCTGTTCCTTCTCCTGCGGTGTTGAATGGCACAACAGAGACCATCCCTCTAGGTACTATAGCTCCAGGATTTGTAGCACCATAATTGGTACTTCCTATAAATGGGTTGACGTATTCGCTTAGGTCTTGTGCAAAACTGCTGAGTATGCTAAGACAGAGTGATATATGGAATAAGATTATTTTTTTCATGATGGCGAAATCATCTGTTATTTTTTGATGATAGAGACGTTCATTTTTGGAATCTCATCAGTTTATTTGAGGTAAATACTAGGACAAAGTAAAACGAATATTCTATTGTTACTATCCTTAGAATTTGCGAAGCTATCTAAGGATTTATTTATGAACGAAAGAGTCTTCAGACTCGAAAAACTTACTAAAATATCGAGTCTTAAGACTCTAATTCCCATTTCTTAATTCGAAGATGCTGCACTCGCTCACTTCGTTAATTCTTCGAATAGAATACCGGTAATCATTTGTCCTAGTACTTAAGATTTACAGTTTAGAAACTGACTAGGCATGGATATTATTGATATAAAATGAAGGCGGAGCAAAACCCCGCCTTCAAGCTGTACTATATATAATTATTCCTCAATCACAATCTCGTCAGTGAACATCCAAGTGTTGTTTCCTGCACCTGGGTGCCAAGCTGGAAGTTTCATATAAGGAACAGCTTCTACTTTGATGTAGCGAGCATTTGTTCCTTCGGCCGTTGCCTGAGCAAATCTGCGAACATTGATTCTTGGATGATTATTTGGCATGTCGGTTCCAGTTCTTCCTACTTCTGTGAAGTTTTCTCCATCTTCAGAAACTGAGAAGATCACTTCTTTCGGAAGGAATACCCATGAACCTGTATTTTCCAAGAAACCAATAGAGATATTGCTTACACTTTTAGCATCGCCCAAATCAACGATAGCTTCAAAGTTTTGGCCAGAAATACCATCCCATTTTCCATCTCTCAAATTATCTGAAGCATATACACCGTCAATCAATCCGTTTGTTCCAGAGTAGTATGACGGATGCTTTTTGTAGTTGATTGAAAGACTAGGGAATGTATCACCAGTATTATAATATGCATTTTTGAAATCAAAATCAGCTACAGCACTTGTGTTTCCGTCTGTGTCTACAGCTATTGCTTTTACCAATGTAGAAGAGGTGACTTCAAATGGATTTGTATATGTCGTACTGTTTGTCGTTGGTGTAGAACCGTCTAGGGTATAGAAGATCTCAACGCCATCTATAACATTTTTAAGCTCTACTGTAGTCTCTGCATTGAAGATCAATGACTCATTTGTGACGTATGGTCTGAAAATGTAAGGCTCATCGTCAGTGATTTGATCGGCTTCAGAAGGAAGAATTGCAAATGAAGTAGGTCTTGCTTCTAGAGCTGTACCCCAATCTGATTTTGCAGTAGCCATATCAAATGAGAGAATTCCACCTTTTTCAATTTGCTCATGCGTAATCATGGTCATAGGGTGGTTTTCGCCATTCAATTTTGCGGATTGAATATAGATAGCCTCATCACTTGTTTTTGGAGCTTCGATCACAAAGTCATTTCCATTATCCATATGGATTGTCACTTTAGGGAAGATTGGGCTACCAATAATGTATTCGCCATTGGCAGGGTTTACAGGGTAGAAGCCCATGGCAGAATAAACATACCAAGCAGACATTTGTCCACAGTCTTCATTTCCACTCAATCCATCACGTTCAGCCGTATACATTTCGTTCATTACTTGACGGATACGCTCTTGTGTTTTCCAAGGCTGACCCGCAAAGTTGTAAAGGTAAATCACATGGTGAGAAGGCTCATTTCCTTGTGCATACTGTCCGATAAGTCCTGTAACATCATGTGCCATATGGTTATCGTTTACGGCTTCTTGCAAGAACATTTCGTCAATCAATTTGGCAAATTTTTCATCTCCTCCGTGCAATGCCATCAAGCCATTTACATCTTGTGGCGCAAAGAAGTTGTAGTGCCAAGCATTTCCTTCCGTATAATCACCAGCTCCTAGCAATGAAATAGCCATTGGGTCAAAGTCTTTTGCCCAAACACCGTACATGTCTTTACTTCTTATAAATCCTGTTTCAGCATCGAAAAGGTTTTTATAATAAGTAGCTCTCTTGCTGTATTTCTCAAAATCTTCTGTTTTGCCCAATGCTTTTGCCATTTGAGCAACACACCACATATCGTATGCGTATTCTACTTGTTTAGAAACAGAGTTTGATTCTTTTTCTCTAGGAATAAATCCTTCTTTATTGAACCAGTACAAACCTCTGTCTTCGTCTTCTGCTGCTGCAACAATTGCTTCATAGGCTATTTCAGGATCAAAGTTGGTTTGTCCTTTCAAGAATGCATCTACAATCACAGGTACAGAATGGAAACCGATCATAGTTCCTGTCTCATTTGCTGAAAGCTCCCAAATTGGCAATTGGCCGTATTGCTCATATTTGGCAATCATCGATTTGATAAAATCATTATTTTGCTCAGGTGCTACCAATGTGAAAAGTGGGTGTGTAGAACGGAATGTATCCCAAAGCGAGAACAAAGTATGGTTGGTGAAGCCTGTTGCGGTATGAATTTTTTGATCCATACCTCTGTACTGATGATCTACATCCATGTAAACATTAGGAGCGATCATTGAGTGGTAAAGTGCAGTGTAGAAAACAGTGTTTTGCTCTTTAGAACCACCTTCAGTTTCTATTTTGCTTAACATGGTATTCCATGTTCTTTCAGCTTCTTTTTGTACTCGGTCAAAATCGAAGTCAGTTACTTCTGCATTTAAGTTTTTACGAGCACCATCTACGCTTACGGCTGAGATTGCTACTTTAACTACAATCGGTTCGTTTTCTTCCGTATTGAAGTTCAATACAGCTTTTACTCCTTTTTCACCTTCTAGTTTTTTTACATTCTCTAAAAGTTCACCTTCTCTATCACCAGCTACGGAAGCGAATGGTTTAGAGAATTGAGCTACGAAATAGACATATTGATCTCTAGCCCATCCCGAAGATTTACGAAGACCTACAATCTCATTTTCAGAAGTAACTTCAAACCACGTATCTCTTGGAGAATCAGAGATTCCGTGCTTGAGGTCTAAAATGATATGTGCGTCATCTGATTTCGGGAAAGTATATCTATGAACACCTACACGTGTAGTTGAAGTAAGCTCGGCTTGAATGCCATAATCCTTCAAGTTTACGCTGTAATATCCTGCTGAAGCTTTTTCTTCTGCTTTATCGAAACGTGAGCGGTAGCCTTCATCTGGATTAGCTTTTGTGCCTGGTTCTGTCTTGATTTCTCCAACTGTTGGCATCAATAGAATATCTCCATAATCACCTCCACCAGTTCCAGAAAGGTGCGTATGAGAAAATCCCATGACTGAGCTGTCTGAAGCATGATATCCAGAACACCAGTCCCAACCTTCAATGCCCGTATCTGGGCTTAGTTGTACCATACCGAAAGGTACAGTAGCCCCCGGGAAGGTATGACCATGACCGTCTGTTCCGATAAATGGGTCAACAAATTGGGTATATTTAAGTGATGTGCTAGTGTTCGTAGTCGTTTTGATTTGCGAGCTACATCCCACTAGCATTATAAGCACGCTAAGTATAGGAATATTCAGTTTCATATAAATGTTGTTTGAAGTCGTTGTTTAGATTTTAGTTGAAGAATTCAAGCGTTCCTCCTTGCATCAGTTCGTTGTGACTAATTTTCCAATCTTTAATCTCTTTACCATTAAATGTCACCTTTTTGGCAGTTGGGTTTTCATCAGAAATATGAGAAGCGATTACTTTTAGTGTTTTACCATTTCCGAGTGTTACTTCTGCTTCTTTGAAAAGTGGAACTCCAATGTCGTAGATGCCTTTTCCTGGATTTACAGGGTAAATTCCTAATGAACTAAGGATATACCACGAAGACATTTGTCCACAATCTTCGTTTCCACAAACACCATCAGGTGTCGATTTATACTGTGTTTTCAGAATTTCACGAATGCGTTTTTGTGCTTTCTCTGGCTTATCGATGTAGTTGTACAAGTAAGCGACATGGTGCGAAGGCTCATTTCCGTGTGCATATTGTCCAATCATACCCGTAGAGAAAATTGGGAGTTTATCTTCAGGCAGTGGGAAGAAAGTAAACATAGAATCTAATCTTTGTTCAAAACGCTCAGCACCACCCATGGCATCCATCAGACCTTCAATGTTTTGAGGGACATAGAAGAAATATTGCCATGCATTACTTTCGCAGAAGTGGTCTGTATAGTCTTTCGGATTAAAATCTTTGATGAAGTTTCCTTTATGATCTTTCGGACGCATAAAGCTAGATTCTGCATCGTAAGCATTTCTCCAGTTTTCCCCTCTTTGGGCAAAGTATGCTGCATCTTCTTTTTTACCTAAAGCTTCTGCGAGCTGTGCGATACACCAGTCATCATAGGCATATTCTAAGGTCTTAGAAACAGACCAGTTTTCATGATCGAAATTCAAAGGTGCGTAGCCTAATTCAATGTATTCTTTCATGGCATCGCCTTCTACATTCATGGCTGAGGCTTTGCAAGCTTCGTACGCTTTTTCGTAGTCAATACCTTGAATTCCTTTGAAATATGCATCTGTGATAATCGGCACCGCATGATACCCGATCATCATATTTGTTTCATTACCCATCATAGACCAAACTGGTAATAAGCCCGCTTCATCGTAATGTGCCAAAAACGAATTGATCATGTCGGGTACACGTGGTGTATGGATAAGTGTGTATAATGGATGCGCTGCACGATATGTATCCCAAAGAGAAAATGTATCATATCTGGTGTAGCCTTCTGCTTTGTGTTGTTTCTGATCAGCTCCTTTGTAGCCACCATCTACATCAGAATAAGTAGTAGGGGCTAATAAAGATTGATACATGGCTGTATAGAAAACTCTTTTTTCTTCGAGGTCTTCTGTTGTGATCTTGATCTTTTGAAGTTCTTTTTCCCAAATGTCGGAAGCATCTTTTCTGACTTGATCAAAGTCCCAAGTGTTTGCTTCTTTCTCAAGATTTTTTCGAGCACCTTCAATGCTATGAGAAGAAAGAGCAACTTTTACTTGAACAATGTTTTCTTCTTCTGGTGTATCGAAATCTAGGTAAGCTCTTGTTCGGAGGGCTTGTTTTTCATTGCCTTCTACTTCAGCCATCGGATTTTCTTTATCTGTTGTGAAAATCTTGTAGGATTTAATTGGCTGATCAAACTGAGCTACAAAATATGTTTTTTGCACATTTGCCCAACCTGATGAAAAACGGTAGCCTTCTACGGTATGCTCATCTACTACTTTTATATAAGTATCTGTAGGACCGTCCCAGTTTAGGGCATAGCCAAGGTTGATATAGATTTTTGAATCATCAGCTTTTGGGAAGGTGTATCTGTGAAATCCGACACGTTGTGTAGTGGTCAGTTCTGCGTGGATATCATAATCTAAAAGATCAACTTCATAAAAGCCTGGTTCGGCATGTTCTTGATCGTGCGTAAATAGCGAACTATGTCTTTGTACACCTTCTTGCATGATTCTGCTGCTTTTGCCGTTTAGTGGCATTACAAGGATATCGTACAAATCTCCTGCGCCAGTACCCGAAAGGTGTGTATGAGAAAAACCAGCGATGGTTGTGTCTGGCCAGAAGTAACCTGCAATTCTGTCCCAACCCGAATAGCCGTTGTCTGGGCTTAGCTGAATCATTCCGTGAGGTACGGTTGCACCAGGGTATGTATTTCCTGGACCGTCTGTACCTACAAATGGGTTAACAAAAGAGGTGTATCTCGTTTGCGATTGTTGAATATTTTTCTGACATGAAGTCAGAAAAAGTGCGATTGTTAGTAAGTTTATTAAGTGTTTAGTCATAATAATCAAAGATTATCTGGTCTAAAGAGTTGTATGTTTATCAAGGTGTCTAGCTACTGTTGCTCAAGTGAAAATGCTACCATTCCATTTTGTAAGGAGCATCTTCCATTCGATTCCCGTTTTTCTTATCTACTACAGCAAAGTTAAATCCGCTTCTGATGCCATACCCTCCGTATTCTCCGTCTTTATTTAAGGCTAAGAATCCTACTTGAAGATTTTCCATACGGTTTTTATGGGTATTCATGATTCTTTTTACCGCTATTTCACATGCTTCTCTAGGAGATTTTCCCATACGCATATATTCGACAACCATGGCAGAACCTGCCGTACGAATTACGGCTTCACCTAAACCGGTTGCACATGCAGCTCCAACTTCACCATCTACAAACAAACCTGCACCTATGATCGGAGAGTCTCCAACTCTACCATGCATTTTGTAGGCAGCACCCGAAGTGGTACATGCTCCAGCCAAATTTCCGTCAGCATCTAATGCAAGAGCTCCAATTGTATCATGATTCTCTATATTAATAACTGGTTTGTATTTTGATGTCTCCATCCATTTTTCCCAGTCCTTTTTAGATTGCTCAATAAGGAGTTCTTCTTCCTCGAAGCCGTTGGCTAAAGCAAATTGTTTTGCACCTTCTCCTACAAGCATTACATGAGGTGTATTTTCCATAACCAATCGAGCTACAGAAATAGGATGTTTGATACCTTGAAGAAAAGCGACACTTCCACAATCGTGTTTGTGGTCCATAATACATGCATCTAAGGTTACTTTTCCTTCTCGATCAGGTAAGCCTCCGTATCCGACACTACGTTCTTTAGGGTCAGCTTCGGGTACTCTTACTCCGTATTCAACGGCATCAAGAGCACTTCCTCCTTCTTTAAGATATTCCCAACCTGCTTCATTGGCTCCAAAACCATGGTTCCAAGTCGAGATCATGATTGGCTTCATACCCTCTTTCTTTATAGAAGAAGAAAAGCTAAATAGAGTTGAGCTAAGAAGCCCTCCACCTACTGTTAGTGACTTTTTTATAAATGACCTTCTATTTTGCATGTTATAGCATGTGTTTGTTTTACAATTTTAAAACTACGTAAACATTCATAAATATGCATGTTCGTGCAAATACATGTAACACATATTAACGAAGTTTGCACTTATTTTAAAAATAATAAGAATATATAAACGATGAAAATATTATGAGTGCTTGTTTTATAGGGTGTTGAGTGATTTTATGAATGATGCTTGTTTAAAAAACTAAATACTGACTGTGCTTTTTAAATAAATAATAACATGCATGAATCGACATTAGATGATTGCAATTTATAAGTTAAAAAGCTGATGTTTTTCTTGGGTTTATCTCTCTTTTTGTTTGTAAGTAGTTGATATTTAGGGTTCAGTTTGTTTTGTGTGCGAGGTGTGGAAGAGTATGCACGTTTGCATGTTTTTATATTTTTAAACGTCTCTTTACAATTATTATGGCTTAATTTTGAAAAATCATTAAAATGTATTTGCGTGTTTTTGCCTGTTTCTCTATGTTTGCAGTGTAGTTGAGACACTTTAAGAGACTAAACAAGATTAACAATGCTGAAGGACGAACGACATACTTTTATTTTAAATGAGATTAAGAAGAATAATAGAGTACTCTCTTCTGAATTGAGTTTAAGTTTAGGTGTATCAGAAGACACGATTCGACGTGACTTAAGAGAATTATCTGATGTAGGTAAAATCAGAAGAGTACACGGTGGAGCGGTTCAGCATCAAGAAGCAGAAGGGAATACAGTCTCAAATTATATTCCTTTTAGTTATGAAGATCGGGAAGTGTATGGCAAGAATGCAAAACAGTTGATTGCAGATAAGGCTGTCTCATTAATCAATGACGATATGGTTATCTTAATTGATGGTGGGACAACAAATCTTGAAATCGTAAAAAGATTGCCTTTAGAACTTAAAGCAACCTTTATTACAAACTGTTTGCCAGTTGCTATAGCTTTAGCTAATTACAGATTTGTAGATGTTCATTATTTGGGTGGTAAGGTTTTGCCTAATGCCCAAGTGACGGTGGGGTATCCATTATTGAAAGAATTATCGGATATTCAGGCAGATATTTGCTTTATGGGAACACGAAGCATAGATCTTAAGAGAGGTATTACAGATATCGATAGAGAAGAGGTACAGGTAAAGTATGAAATGAGTTGCTCTGCTAAGAAAGTAGTAGCGGTTGCTTCATCAGACAAATTAAATTCGTCTCAACCATTTGTCGCTGTACCATTATCCAACATTCATATGTTGATTACCGAATTGGAGCCAACGGATATTAGTCTTTTACCATTTGCAGAAGCTAATGTTTCCGTTATTTGACATTGAAAACTTACAAGCAAACAATTATATAGTACACACTTAGTCAATAAACAATCTTTCTTACAAAGGTGAAGAGGGATGAGTTATAGGCTCTTTTACCACATTTATAGTCAATTACGCAGTTGATTCTTAATGAGGATGGGAGAGGTACATCCCTCTGAAACCTATTTAAAATCAATTACTAGGTTAGGTTTTTCTTTGAAAATACCTCTATTCTAATCGTTTTTACTAATAACTAAACACAAACATGAGAAACACACTTTTTTGGTTATTTAGCATGTCAATGCTGATGCTAAATACCGCATATGCACAAGAGCGTACAGTCAAGGGGGTAGTGACTGATGCATCAGACAAATCACCCTTACCAGGTGTGAATGTTATAATTAAGGGTAGTGCTTCGGGAACGGTAACTAATTTTGATGGAGAATATGAAATCTCAATTGATTCAGATGCCTCTGTTTTGACATTCTCCTCAATCGGTTACAAAAGCATAGATAAAGTTGTTGGTAATGCTTCAACTATAAATTTAGCATTAGAGGTAGATGCTGAAGAATTGGAAGAGGTTGTTGTTACAGCCTTGGGTATTGAAAGAGATAAAAGATCTCTTGGATATGCTACTACAGAAGTTGGAGCGGATGAAATTGGTTCTGCAGGGGTTTCATCTAACATGATGAACTCGCTATCGGGTAAAGTAGCCGGTGTACAAATTGCTCCTGTTGGAGGTGGTGCTGGTTCTTCATCTCGTGTGGTAATTCGTGGTGCGGCTCTATTAGGACAAAGTAACCAACCTTTGTACGTAATTGATGGTGTACCAATGACCAATGAGAGTGTGAAGGATGCAGGTGGTTCTTCTGATAGTGGTGATGTTTCAACCGGTGACGGTCTTTCTTCAATCAACCCAGATGATATCGAATCTATGTCGGTATTGAAAGGTGGTGCTGCAACCGCTCTTTATGGTTCTAGAGCAATTAACGGTGTAATCCTTATTACTACAAAGAGTGGTCAGAAAGGAGAAAAACTAGGGATTGACTTTAGTACGGGTGTAAACTTTGACATGGTCGGTATTACTCCAAATGATCAAAAAAGATATGGACAAGGTACTTTAGGAGCTTTACCTTCTAACCCTAAAGCACAAACTTCAATGTGGGGACCAAGAATTACTGGTCAAGAAAACAATGCTTATTACGATGGGCAAACTCGTAACTTGAAAGCATACGATAACTACAATGATTTTTATAATACAGGAGTAACATTCAACACTAACGTTGCTCTTACAGGAGGTACAGAGAATTCAAGTATTCGTTTCTCATACAATAATCTTGACAGTGATGGAATGGTAGATAACTCTACGTTTAAGCGTAACAGCTTCAACTTAAGATCAAAAACATCATTGATGAATGATAAATTGAAACTGGATTCAAGGGTTACTTATACTAACCAAAAAGCACATAACCGTATGGAAATGGGTAACTCTGTTCATAACTATGCTGGTATGTTATTAGGAATTCCTACAACAAACAATGTAAACTGGTTGAAAGATTATAAAAACCCTGATGGTACAGCAAGAGGATATAACGATAAAGAATCGAACCCTTACTGGACTATGAACGAGGTTGTCAACGAAGATGAGTTGAACAGAATCTTGGGTATGGTTAGCTTAACTTATGAGTTTACAGATTACTTGAAGTTGATGGGACGTGCAGGTACTGATTTTAACTCTTTCAGACAAAATACTCTGCAACCGATGTATACTCCATGGTTTGAGCAAGGTAGAGCATTTGAAATGACAAACTTGAGCAGAGAAGATAACTACGATTTCTTATTGATGTTCAACAAGAAGTTTGGCGACTTTGATATCAATGCAAATGCAGGTGGTTCTTACATGAAAAACACCGTGAATTATTCTGAAAATGGTTCGATCGGGTTTACTTCTCCAAACTTCCAAAATCCAATTGCTGGTAGAGATCGTTTCTTAGATTACAAAACTTTTGAAAGTGCAATCTCATCGTTCTACGCAACAGCCTCAATCGGATATAAAGGTTATTTATTCTTAGATGTATCTGCTCGTAATGACTGGTCATCTACACTTCCAATGGATAATAACTCATTCTTCTATCCTTCAGTAAGTGGTTCATGGGTATTCTCAGATATGGATTGGAAAATGCCTGATTGGTTGTCATTTGGTAAGTTGAGAGCATCATGGGCGCAAGTAGGTTCGGCTACAGACCCATATATGTTGGCTCTTCAGTACAACTTTGATGGTCAAAACCACAACGGAATTAACGTAGGTGGTATTGAAGGAAATGTAATTCCAAATAGAAACTTGAAACCATCTATTCAAACTTCTCACGAAATCGGTTTAGATCTTAGAATGTTTAACAACCGTGTTGGAGTAGATGTAGCTTACTATAAATCTTCAGCAACAGATCAAATCTTGGCAGTAGATGTATCTCAAGGTTCGGGTTATTCTCAAGCAATGATTAACGCTGGTCAGATTGATAACCAAGGTTGGGAAGTAATGTTGAATGTAGTTCCTGTTCAAACAGATAATTTTACTTGGGACATGACATTCAATGCTTCATACAATGATAATCAAGTCGTTTCATTGTCAGAAGGAGTTGATCAATACAATCTATTCTCTCAAGGGGATGTATCAATTCAAGCTAGACCAGGAGAGGCTTACGGTGTAATTGTAGGTTCTAAATACTTGAGAGATGATGCTGGAAACATTGTAGTGGATTCAGAAGGTCGTCCGCAAAAAGAAGATGGTGTACATGAAATTGGTCAAGGTGTTCAACCTTGGATGGCTGGTTTGAGAAACACATTTAAGTACAAAAACTTCAGTCTGTCTTTCTTGATTGATAGTAAATGGGGTGGTCAAATCTACTCGAATACTGAAGCAGCAATGTATTCTTCAGGTAAGCACGAGGCAACTCTTGTGGGTAGAGACGAATACTACAGCACAGGACACTGGAATCCTGGAGGTCTTGTAAATGCAGATGGAACGGCATTTACAGGAAGTGTTGATCCAGAGTTATACTACGGAGCTATGTCAGGAATAAGTGAGCAGTTTATCTACGATGCTTCTTTCATCAAATTAAGAGAGGTTTCTATCACTTACATGATGCCTCACAAATTTATCCAGAAAACACCATTCAGAAACTTAGCAGTTTCAGCAACAGGGTTTAACCTTGGTTATCTGTGGAGAAAAACAGACAACATTGATCCAGAAAGTACTTTCACAAATGGAAATGCACAAGGTATCGAGATGTCTAACATGAGTATTCCAAGATCATTCGGATTTAAATTGAATGCTAACTTCTAATTCGGGAAACAATGAATATCAAAAAATATATACTAGGAACTGCTTTAGCAGCTACTACACTGTTTAGTTGTACTGATGGGTTTGATGAAATGAATGAAAACCCATGGACAGGTAATGATTTGGATGTAAAACATCAGTTTACTTATACGCAGCTGAAAATGTTTGCAAGTGGACATGAAGGTTTTAGAGGTAACCTAATCATGACAGGACCTTATGCTGGAAATACAGCAAACCTGTATTCAACAGGGATTGGCTTTGGCTTGAGTGATAGTTATACAAATGCCACTTGGGAATTGATTTACGGAGATGTAATGAAAAACCTTGTTGATGCCATGGGACGTCTAGAGGCTGAAGGTGGTCAAGATGATAAGATTGCTCAATTCCGCATAGTAAAAGTTGTGAACCTTTTGAGAGCAACTCTTCTTTATGGTGATATCCCTTATTTTGATGCAGGAAAAGGTTATTCTGATTTGATCTATTATCCTAAATATGATCGACAAGAAGATATCCTAAAAGATATGGTCAATGAGTTGAGAGAGTCTAGAGACTTGTTAGCAGCTAGCGGTTCTGAAATCTTTACTTATGATCTTTATGATTCTGGTGTTGCTGGGCCAACAAAATATATCAAGTTAGCCAATTCATTATTGATGCGTATCGGACTTACAATGTCTGAAGCTGATGCCACTGAAGGAGCTTCAATTTTCCAAGAGGCTTATACAAATGATGGTGGATATATTTCAAACTGGGGTGAAGCAGTTTATGTGAGACACGTTGAGGATGGTGGTCCTTGGGGACAACATGTAAACGGTACTGGTGTTGCTATTGAAGGTCAAGTAGGTGGTTTCTCATATGGTTATATGAGTGAAAAAGCCTTGAAATCGATGCAAGAAAAAGAAGATCCACGTATTTTCCGTTTAGTTAGTCACTTGACTTATGAAAGTGGTA
The DNA here is from genome assembly GCF_003149185.1 of Sediminitomix flava. NCBI lineage: Bacteria > Pseudomonadati > Bacteroidota > Cytophagia > Cytophagales > Flammeovirgaceae > Sediminitomix > Sediminitomix flava. Next base: position 632,076 of record NZ_QGDO01000003.1, read on the forward strand.
TTTCTAAATCTATGACTGATGTTGCTAAGTACAGAGACTTTGATCCATTTGCTCAAGCAGGTGAAGATGGAGAGTTCAAGCGAGTTCATTACAGAGGAGTAAGAATGGGTGACCGAGGAGATGGAAACCGTGGTTTGTATTATAAACCAAGCGAAGAAAAAGTTTACCATGCTTCTTATTGGGTTAACCAAAATACAGACTACAAATTTGAAGAAGGTGGACAGTTCGCTACTCTTGCAGGTTTGAGTCCTGCCACTTTCAACCGATTAACTCCTACAATGGTCATGGGAGCTGATGAAGTTCAGTTCATGATTGCTGAAGCGGCAAACATTGGGTATATCGGTGCAGATGCAAGATCAGCATTCCAAGCAGGTATTGAGTTTGCATTATCTAAATATGATGCAATGCCATACCCTGGTAAAGAGACTGAGCAGACTTATGAAGCTTTGTATATCAGTCAAACGAATCCAAGTTATAATCATGAGACAGCGGTATCAAATTATATTCAAAACGCTATGGATAGATATGATGCTGCTTCAGATAAGAGAGAAGAAATTATCTATGAGCACTGGATGGCAGATCTAGGTGATGGTTATAAATCATATGAAATCTGGAATAGAACACACATGCCAAGTATGGTTGTGCCAGATATCAATGCAGCAGGTGAAGATTATGTAGAACTTGCTTCATTTGAAGGAGATCCAACTATTGATCATGATTTAGATCCGATTGGGTCAGAGTCTATTCATTTGCATACTGGTGGTGTGACAGACGGAATTCGTCCTAGTCGTTTCCCTTATCCAAACAGAGAGCTTACAGTAAATTCAGCTAATGCAGACGAGGCAATGCAAAGACAAAGAAGCGAAAGTGGAACTGGAGCTGCTACAAACTTTATTGCCGTGAAACAATGGTATAGCCACAAATAATATCATTTAGTAATCAACAATTCAATAAGCCTCTTTCCAAAGGGGAGGGGCTTATTTTCAAATTAACAAGTGTGTGATAAGGAAAAGTGATTCAATAAATCATTAAATTGAAGTCTAACTTTTTCTCTAATTCTATAAAACTATGTCATTAAGTAAGAATATAATTCGAGTAGGAAAAGCAGTTCTTGCACTATGGCTTACTACTGGACTGACTGCCTGTGAAACCCAACAAGATAACCAATCATTAATCCAATATGTAAACCCATTTATCGGCACAGGAGGACACGGACATACTTTCCCCGGTGCTACATTACCTTTTGGAGGAGTACAAGTTAGCCCTGTAAATGGACAGAGCGGTTGGGACTGGGTTTCTGGTTACCATTATTCAGATTCATTGTTAGTTGGCTTTGGACATTTACACCTAAGTGGAACAGGTATCGGAGATTTAAACGATATTTTAATTCTACCTACAACACAAGCATATCCATTAGATGCTAAAATCAATCAAAGAGATAAATTACCTTACCTAGAAAAATATACCCATGCCAATGAAGTAGCTCAAGCAGGTTACTATAAAACTCATTTGCTAAATAGCGACATTATTGCTGAAGTAACAGCAGGGAAAAGAGTAGGCTTTCACCAATGGACTTTTCCTGAAAATACACAAAAACCATCAGCTATCATTGACCTAGGTTTTGCAGTAAATTGGGATGGTGCAGTAGATACAGAATTTGAACAAGTAGATAAATATACGCTAAGAGGAAAAAGATTCTCAAAAGGTTGGGCAGAAGATCAACGTGTCTTTTTCCAAGTAAAAACTTCTGAGGAAGTAGAAAAAGTAGAGATCAATAAAGAAGGAAAACGTTTGGTTGCTCAAGTTTTCTTCAAAAACACCGATGAAAACAAGCAAGTACGAATTGCAGTTGGTATTTCTTCGGCTTCATATAATGGAGCACATTTAGCATTGCTAGAAGAAGCAAACAATTGGACTTTCGAAGAAAAGAAAAAAGAAGCACAATCAGTTTGGGAGAAAGCTTTAAATCAAGTGCAAATCACTAGCTCTGACGAAAAACAGAAAGAGATTTTCTATACAGCCCTTTATCATTCTAAAATAGCACCAGTAACTCACTCTGATGCAGAAGGCTTTTACAAAGGAGCAGATCATGAGGTTCATAAAACAAAAGGTGGAGATTTCTATAGTACATTCTCTCTTTGGGATACTTTTAGAGCCGTGCATCCACTTTTTACCATTTTAGAACCTGAAAAATTCAATGCAGATTTGATCAATTCAATGTTGGCACATTATGATCAAACAGGTATTCTTCCAGTTTGGGCATTGGCAGGTAACGAAACTAATTGTATGACAGGTTATCATTCTATGCCTGTACTTGCAGATGCAGTATTGAAAGGTATCAAAGGAATTGATGCAGAGAAAGTTTTTGAAGCAATGAAGGCAACTTCACTACAAGATGCCAGAGGACTAAAATTATATAAGGAATATGGTTTTATTCCTGCAGACCTTGAAGATGAGTCTGTAACTACAACCTTGGAATATGCTTATGATGATTGGTGCATAGCTCAAGTCGCGAAACATCTAGGTAAAGAAGAGGACTACAAAGTATACATGAAACGTTCGGAAGGTTATAAACCACTTTTCGATAAGGAAACAGGTTTTATGAGAGGGCGACAAACGGATGGTACTTTCCGTACTCCTTTCGACCCTAAAGAAGCAAATCATAGAGAAAATACAGATTATACAGAAGGGAATGCATTCCAACATTCTTGGTTTGTATTGCATGATGTTCAAGGTCTGATCAATATGTTTGGTTCAAACGAAGCATTTGTAGCGAAGCTTGATGAGTTATTTACAGAGAGTTCAGAAATTAGTGGGGAGCATGTATCTCCTGATATTTCTGGAATGATCGGTCAGTATGCACATGGCAATGAACCTTCACATCATATTGCTTACTTATATAATTACGCAGGGCAGGCTTGGAAAACCCAAGAGAAAGTGAGAGAAATCCTTGAGACTCAATATGACAATACTCCTGACGGAATTAGTGGTAATGAAGACTGTGGTCAAATGTCTGCTTGGTATGTATTTAGTAGTGCAGGCTTGTACCCAGTAAACCCAGCAAATGGATATTATGATATAGGTAGTCCGTTATTTGAAAATGTAAAACTTAATACGTCTTCAGGGAAAACCTTCGAGATTATTTCTAATAATGTTTCTGATCAAAATATTTATATTCAATCTGCAAGTTTGAATGGAGAACCTTTAAATACTTACCGAATCTCCCACAAACAATTAATGAATGGAGGAACTTTAGTTCTTGAAATGGGACCAAAACCATTGAAAGAAATTAACCTCTAAAACGGTAAGACAAACTTTAACCTAAGAATTTATAAAAGATGACAACACGATTAGAAATATGTTCATATTCGGTAGAGTCGGCAATTAAGGCTCAAAGCGGTGGAGCTGACCGAATAGAACTATGTGGTGGGAGATTAGAAGGAGGGACAACTCCAAGCTATGGAATGATTCAGCAAGCTCGAAAATATATCCATGTTGATTTACATACGATCATTCGTCCTAGAGGTGGTGATTTTGTGTATTCAGAACTTGAATTTGAGGAAATGGTTCAAGACATCAGAATGGCCAAAAATATTGGTTGTGATGGTGTAGTAATCGGTTCTTTAACAATAGATGGAAAAGTTGATATTGAAGGGAACAAACGCTTGATCAAAGAAGCAAGGCCAATGAAAGTGACATTTCATAGAGCATTTGATATGGTAGATAATCCTTCTGAAGCACTTGAGGAATTGATAAACTTAGGCGTAGATGGAGTGTTAACTTCTGGGCAATGTATGACTGCCGAAGAAGGAATCGAACTAATAGCAGATTTAGCAAAGCAAGCTGCAGGTCGAATAGATATTATACCCGCAAGTGGAATTAACCCGAGTAATGTACAACGAATTCAGAGTGAAGGTGGGGTGAATTGGATGCATTCTTCCGCATCTGTTACTGTAGAAAGTAAGATGAGATACAGAAATAATTCCGTTACGATGAGTAAAGAGTCTCGTTCATCTGAGTTTGAAATTACTGCAGTTGATGAAGAAACAGTAAAAGCAATGAAGAAGGCTTTGTTTGTTTATTCGAATACTATTTGATAGACAGATGACGTACAGACTTCAAATTTTTTCTGAGAACGAATAGATTTAAAAAGGATAGTGGATAAATGAAAAAGTTACTTTTTTATATTCTCCCTCTAGTAGGCTTGTGTGTTGCATGCGGGCCAAAAGAGGTTCCTTCCATCGGAAGTAAAAGCTACCAAGTTTTTGACAAAGAGCATTTGTACTTTGATCCCGAAATCAATAAAAATGGGATTCAAGTCAGTGAGACAGATCCATTTTATATAGAGTCGGGAAGGATCATGCTCAAAAAATTGACGATTCCGAAATTTGAAAGAGAAACAAAAGTCAAAATCACAGTAGAAGAAACCTCTGCAGGAGATCGTTGGGATAAATCTGGTTCTGTATTTATGATGCCTGCAAATGGTGTAAATATGTTGTCTGTAGCTAAGAAAGAGTATGAATTGAAAAATTCTGAAAATGCTGAAGAAACAGATAGTTTTCCAGGAATTATTGCAGAAGGAGAATATCAGCCAACAGTAGAGCTGATGCGTTTCATGACGCCATTTGGTGTTGGGTTCTACTCAGAGCAAGATACATCGAAGTACCCAAACAGAATGCCTGTTTATATTGATGGTTGGGCTAAAAAAGCCGTTTGGGAGCAAGATATTACACACCTTATTCCACTTTTGGAAGGTGAAATTTATGTAGGTGTTCATATAGACACATGGACAAAAGAAGGCTACAATATCTCAGTTCGTTTGGATTTTGAAGAAAGTGAAAATGCTTACGAACCAGCAAGGAAGAGATGGGTAAGCCCAGTCATGAATACAGTAAGATACATACCTCCCCAACGTGGCTGTGACCAGTTCCAACGTAAAGATGTTGGTACAACTGTAAATGTCCCTGCGGGTGCAAAAACTGTAAATATTGGCTATATCACCACAGGTCACGGAGGGCACAGTGGCGGAGATGAGTTTGTTCCTACAGAAAATATTATAAAAGTAGATGATGAAATATTCCACAGTTTTACGCCTTGGCGAACAGACTGTGCATCATTCAGAAGATTTAATCCTACTTCTGGGGTATGGTTGAAAAAACGAAAAGTAGATTATATCGACTGGGAGAAGAAAAAATACCAAACAAAAGAGATCGAGGAGCCAGAAGCATCTTCTGACCTTTCGAGGTCAAATTGGTGTCCGGGTTCAGACGTACCACCTCTTATTTTACCAATGAGCATTGGATCGGGCGAGCATAAGATTACAGTCAGCATGCCAACGTCTCAAGTCCAAGCAGAGAATGAACACAATTTCTGGTTCGTATCCGCATATTTATTCGGCGAACTAAACTAACAAATAAGGTGAATTCTAAATTAACCTTAATCTGATCTGGAGAGTAGTTTCGCCCCACTAATCTTTTCCTTTTATTAGGGAAGAATAGTTGGGGCAACTATGGTATAAAACAATGTTGACATCTGATTCAAGAAAAACACTTAACCTTCATCATGAAAATACATCGCAACATATCTTTTTACCTGATATCCCTTTTTGCTCTCTTAGCTATAAGTTGCAGCTCTAAACAGCAGAAGATAGCTAAGCAAGAGATCGACCTAAATGCTGGATGGGAGTTCAAGCAGAGTTCGAAGGAAAAGTGGTATCCAGCTACAGTTCCGGGAACAGTTCATACAGATTTGTATGCCAATGACCTTATTCCCGATCCTTTTTACCGCCAAAATGAAAAAGATCTTCAGTGGATTGAAAATGAAGCATGGGAGTACAAAAAAACATTTGATGCCCCTGCTATAAAAAACAAAGATTTCAATTTTAGCCTTCAGTTTGATGGACTAGACACCTATGCAGATGTTTTTCTGAATGATAAAAAGATACTGAGTGCTGACAATATGTTTGTCGGTTATGAAAGTGAAGTAACTTCTTTGCTGAAAGAAAAAGGGAATGAACTCCGTATTCTTTTCCATTCTCCAATCAAAAAGACAGAAGGGTTGAGACAAAAAGCAGGCTTCGAATATCCTGCAGGAAATGACGCAAGTGAAGAAAAGCTAAGTGTTTATGCCCGAAAAGCACCTTATCATTATGGTTGGGATTGGGGACCTCGTTTTGTGACTTCCGGCATTTGGCGAGATGTGAAGTTGGTACAACGAAAAACAGCCACAATCAAAGACCTTCATATCATTCAAGAATCTTTGGATGAGCAAAAAGCAGAACTAGCCATAGAACTAGAAATAGAAGCCTTTAAAGCAATTGATGATGCTCAAGTTCAACTCCTTATTGGAGAAAAGAATGTGAACAGTAGCCAAAAAATTAGCTTGAAAGAAGGTTTAAACCAATTGAAATTTAAAGCGCAGATCGATACGCCACAACTTTGGTGGCCCAATGGATTGGGAGAACAACATCGTTATGAAATTTCAGCTCGACTTTTCCAAGCTGATGAACAACTTGATGAAAATGTTCAAAAGATAGGTCTCAGAACAATTGAGGTTGTCAATGAGCCAGATAGCATAGGAGAAAGTTTCTATGTCAAAGTCAACGGACAGCCTGTTTTCATGAAAGGTGTCAACTACATTCCTCAAGATAGTTTCCTTCCTTCTGTAACCAAAGAGCGTTACGATTGGATGTTTGAAAGTATGATAGATGCCAACATGAATATGGTTCGTGTATGGGGTGGAGGAATTTATGAAGATGATTATTTCTATGAGCTATGTGACGAAAAAGGATTGCTTCTTTGGCAAGATTTTATGTTTGCTTGTACGATGTACCCCGGCGATGAAGATTTCTTGAAAAAAGTAGAAGAAGAAGCCATTTACAACATCAAGAGAATCCGTAACAGACCATCTTTAGCCCTTTGGTGTGGAAACAACGAAATTCAAGTAGGATGGGAAAACTGGGGGTGGCAAACGGAGTTCAAATGGTCTGAAGGAGTACAGCAAAAGCTGATTTCAGATTACAATAAATTGTTCAAAGAGTTATTACCAAACTTGGTAAAAACACATGATGCCAACCGATTCTATTATCCTTCATCACCAATTAGTAACTGGGGAAATCTTGACGATTTCAAAATAGGAGATAACCACTACTGGGGAGTTTGGTGGGGTAAAAAAGAATTTGAGAGTTTCAAAGAATATGTACCTCGCTTTATGAGTGAGTTTGGTTTCCAATCATTCCCCGCAATGGAATCTATCAAAGCATTTTCTGAAGCAGAAGATTGGGATCTGAATTCTGATGTGATGAATCAGCACCAAAAGAGTAGTATAGGTAATGTGACCATCAAAGAATACATGCAAAGGGATTATGAGGTTCCTTCAGACTTCCAAGATTTTGTATATGTAGGGCAATTACTCCAAGCAGAAGGAATGAAACTTGGTTTAGAAGTTCATCGCAGAAGAATGCCTTACTGTATGGGAACATTGTATTGGCAATTAAACGACTGTTGGCCTGCCGCATCTTGGTCTTCTATAGATTATTACGGAAAGTGGAAAGCACTTCATTATGCCGTTCGAGAGGCTTTCAGTACACAATTGGTCTCTACGGATTTGGAAGGCGATCGCTTAAAAGTTTTTCTTGTAAATGATGAATGGCAAACAAAAGATGCACAACTACAAATCACTTGGAACGACTTTAAAGGCAACATTCTGATGAAGAAAATTTCTGAATTAAAACTTGCCGCAAATTCAAGTGAAATCGTTATTGACAAACATCTGACAGAAGTGTTAGGGAAGTCAGTAAGTCCGACAGAAAGACAAAATAGTTACCTCAAATTTGCCTTAGTCATTGACGGAAAAGAAGTGAGCAAAACATTTACTTTCCTAACAAAACCAAAGAATCAACAATTACCAACGGTAAAAGTAGCAACTTCCATTATTGAAAAAGATGGAGAACTTTACGTCAAGTTAGCAACCGATGCTTTCACCACAGGTGTCGAAATCAGCTTTGACGGACAAAAAGAAATTCACCTTTCAGACAACTATTTCTATTTAGAAGCAAATGAAGAGAAACTCGTAAAAATCTCTCGTACTTCTTTAGATAAAGAGGATTTGAGCAAAATCATGAAAGTGAAGTGTCTGAATAATATTTGATAGTATTGAGACGGGAAAGAATAGATATGAAAGTTTTTTTTCATGTAAACCATTCAATCTCAGTAGGTATTTAATTTCTTGTTCAAATGTCTGTGTTCATTTCTTTCCTTGATGAAAGAAACGAACCAAAGAAAATCAAGCCACATAAAAAACGGTCAGCCCACTGGCTATGACTCCTCCGCTTTTGTGGCAAACATCCCGCCTATAGAACGCATTTAGCGGAAGGCTTGTCCCATCGTGAGGAGCTAGGGGTGGTTGTAGCGTGAGAGATTTGAATGGGACTTGACTTTTTTTGCTTCGTTTTTTGTGTCAAGACAAAAAATGAAGACTACAATAAATAATGTAAACATTAGTACCCACAGTGAAAGGACATTTTTATGGAAATCGAAATACAAGAAATATACAGTAAGACTTCTATCTAGTCTTCATAAACTAAACTATTGTTTTAGAAAAAATCCAAATAATATGATGAGAAGGACAAACAAATGGAGCAAGATGAAGCACAATTTAGTCGTACTAAGTTTCTTCTTCTCTAGTCTCAACTTGTACGCACAAGAAGAACAAACAAGAAACTTTATGCCTGTCCCACAAGAAGTAACTTGGGAAAATGGCAGGTTTGATATTGATCAAAATTTTACACTTTCCCTACACGGAAATTTTGATGATAGATTGTATGGTGCAAGCCAAAGGTTTTTACGTCGTTTGCAAGAAAGAACAGGTGTCTTTTTTGAGCAAGCGTATGTCAATGAAAGCCATGTCAATCAACAAGCAAAGTTTATCATTGAGGTAGAAAGAGCGGGAGTCGTAAAATTGAATGAAGATGAAAGTTATAGTCTTCAAGTAAACTCAGATCAGATTTTACTAAAAGCAAAAACAGATATTGGAGCAATTAGAGGATTGGAAACCTTACTTCAAACCTTTGATGCAGACCGAAAAGGTGCCTTTTTCATGACTGCAAATATTCAAGATAGTCCACGATTTCCTTGGCGTGGTTTGATGCTTGATGTATCACGTCATTTTCACCCAATGGATGTCGTAAAAAGGCAATTGGATGCAATGGCAGCCGTAAAAATGAATGTACTTCATATGCACCTTGCAGACGATCAAGGTTTCAGAATTGAAAGTAAAGCACTCCCAAAATTACATGAATTGGCAAGTGAGGGAGAATATTTTACCCAAGATGAAATCAGAGAGATCATAGCATATGCAGATGACAGAGGTATTCGTGTAATGCCAGAGTTCGATATGCCAGGACATGCCACAGCCATGATTTTGGCTTATCCAGAAATGGCAAGTGCTCCTTTTCAGTATATGGATAAGAAGCCCGATTTGAGTCCTGAAGAAAAGAAAAAAGCCTATGCAGAAATGAACGTAGAGCATATCTTGGAAAGACATGCAGGTGTTTTTGATCCTACAATTGACCCTACAAATGAGAAAAACTACGAGCTGATCAATTTATTGATCGATGAAATGACAGCGCTATTCCCCGATGAGTATTTCCATATTGGAGGAGATGAAAATGAATATAAGCAATGGGCTGACAATGATCAGATTCAAGCTTTCATGAAAGAAAATGACATTCCAGATCATCATATGCTTCAGAATTACTTCAACACCAAATTGTTGGCAATGATCCAAGCACAAGGAAAGAAAATGATGGGTTGGGATGAAATTTTGGTAGAAGGCTTACCAAAAGATGCCATTATTCAGTCTTGGAGAGGAAAAGAGTCGTTGTTCGAAGCCGCAGAAAAAGGTTATACAGGGCTTCTTTCAAATGGTTATTACATTGATTTGATGCATTCGGTAGACGATCATTATACGGTTGATCCTTTGGAAGGTGGTGAGCAACTTTCTGAAGAAGAACAAAAAAGTATTCTAGGGGGCGAAGCGACAATGTGGTCTGAATTGGTTACCAAAAATACGATTGATTCTAGAATTTGGCCACGGACAGCAGCGATTGCGGAGAGACTTTGGTCTTCAAGTTCGGTAACAGACCTAGATGATATGCACCGAAGATTGGATGTGACAAGTCGTACATTGGAAGAGTTTGGTCTAAAGCACATCACTCAGCCCAATGTGATTTTGAGAAATATTGCTCGTTCGGGAGATATTGCAGCCTTAAAAGTATTGACGGGAGTGGCTGAACCAATGGAACATTATAACAGAAATCCGTTAGGTTTAATGTATACCATGCAATCGCCATATACCTTATTTGCAGATGCTTGTATTGCAGATGCTCCAGATGCACGTGTTTTCAGAAAATTGGTTGAAGCATATTTGGCAGGAGGTACTTCAAAAGAAAATGAGATCAAAGATTGGTTACATTTCTGGAGTGCAAATCATGAAGCGTTTATGAAATTACGTGAACACTCTTCGACATTGGCTGAAGTAGAACCACTTTCAGAAAACTTATCTAAATTGGCTGAAATTACCTTGGAAAGTTTCGACCATTCGAAGGCTATTGACCAAGAGTGGTATCATGAGGCTGAGCAATTCTATTATGAGGCCAGAAAGCAACAAGCTCGTACAATTTTACAGGTTGTAAAACCAATGGAGAAATTGTTCAAGAATAACACAAAAGTGCTTTACGCCAAACATACGACAAGTATTCCAAAGATTGATTGTAGTTTCTCAGATTGGAATATTGAAGACTGGAGTTTATTCACCAGTGAAAGAGAATATGTGGGCGGAGCTTACAGAACGGATAGTGCTCATTATGCTTTACAATGGGATGAAAACAATCTTTATGTGGCATTGAGAATGAATAACTTCAAAATTAGTGCAGATAAAAAATACGGAGATGCTTTAGGAAACTTCATTGAGCTGATTTTTGAAACGGAAGATCAATCAAGGTATACTTATTTATTGCAAGCGAATAACAAATCAATAGCAACCAAAGAAGTCAATGAAACATCTACTTCATGGAAGAATAAGATAAAGTCTAAAGTGATTGTGATGGGAACTCTAAATGTACAAGAAGATTGGGATGAGGCTTATCAAGTAGAAATAGCAATTCCTTGGAAAGACTTAAATTCAAAGTTCTCTGATGCCATCAAAATGAATATGGTCATCCATGAGAAAGCTTCAGCAGATGAAGATCTCAAGTTTGATTATCTGATAGGAACAAGCCCTAATGCTCATTTAATTTTAGTTGAGTAGAAGAATATTTAATTATAGAAAATATTAAAACAAAGCCTTCAATATTTATTGGGGGCTTTTTCTGTTAAGGTCTAATCTAGTTTGAAATAGTTAGTTGTGCATCATTCATTTTATAATCAAGTTTTTATATTTGTTATGAAACTAATTATTTTTTAGATGAAAAACTTTTACCTAACATCAAGCTTATCTTTAAGCTTATTCTTTTCACTACTGTTTACTTCAAACCTTTGGGCACAAGACCGTCCTTTTATTGTCACAGTAGAAATTCCTGAAAACAGTAAAGACTTTTACATCAAGATTGCTGGAGAAACCAATGGCTCTGGCGCAAGTGATTATACCATTGATTGGGGAGATGGTATTGTTAGTGCAGGTGGTTCAATGACTGAGAGGCACGAAAGTCATATTTATGCTGCTCCAGGAACTTATACAGTAAGTGTGAGTGGCTTTATGCCCAATTTGACTTTCATGAAGTTCCAATATGCATCACCTAATTCTAATGAAGCCAAAAATGCTGCAAAAGTAAAGACATTGGAGCAGTGGGGAGATAACACTTGGTATAGTACGGGTTTTATGCTAGGTCATACTAAAAATATGGTTTGCAATTATACCGATAGTCCAGACTTATCAAATGTTATTAGTATGATTTGGATGTTTGGTTTTAGTGCTTTTAATGGAACTGTTGTAGACTGGGATGTTTCGAATGTTGAGGATTTATCATTTGTATTTCACGAAACACGTTCGTTCAATGGCGATTTGAGTTCATGGGATGTATCAAATGTAACGAATATGTCATGGATTTTTTATGGAGCAGAAAGTTTTAATGGTGATTTGAGTTCATGGGATGTGTCAAGTGTAGTGTACATGATATCAATGTTTTATAGGGCAAATTCTTTTGAAGGAGATTTAAGTACATGGGATGTGTCATCAGCGACAGATATGTCTTCGATGTTTTATAATGTGAATAATTTCACGAGTGACTTGAGTTCATGGGATGTATCTTCAGTGACGGATATGTCCTCGATGTTTTATAATGTGAATAATTTCACGAGTGACTTGAGTTCATGGGATGTGTCTTCGGTGACGAATATGTCCTCAATGTTTTATAATGTGAATAATTTCACGAGTGATTTGAGTTCATGGGATGTGTCTTCGGTGACGAATATGTCCTCAATGTTTTATAATGTGAATAATTTCACAAGTGACTTGAGTTCATGGGATGTGTCTTCAGTGACGGATATGTCCTCGATGTTTTATAATGTGAATAATTTCACGAGTGACTTGAGTTCATGGAATGTGTCTTCAGTGACAGATATGTCCTCGATGTTTTATGAAGTAAATTTAGGTTTTATAAACTATGAAAAACTATTGATTGCTTGGGCAGAGCAAGATGTGGTACATAATGTTAATTTTTGGGGTGGCAATAACTTCTGTAATCAAAAATCAATTGCAGCAAGGCAAAAATTGATTATCGAAAAAGGATGGAGTATATCAGATAAAGGTATTAAATGTCCTGGTCCTGTAAGTTTTAATGCTTTAGGAGGGACTCCTAACATTATAGATGATCAAACACCTAATGATGATCATCAAGTAGTACCTCCTAGTGAGGCGCCAACAAAGGATGGATTATATGCGAAATGGTATACGAGTGAAGACGAGGGCGTAACATTTGGTGACGCTTGGGATTTCAATGATGTCGTAATTTCGGAAATGACTCTATATGCTCAATATTATGAAGGAGGAACTATTACTTATGAATTAAGTGGTGGAGAAAATAATCCTAAGAATCCTTTAGCATATACTGTACATGATGAAATAGTTTTTAGTACTCCAAGCAAACTAGGGTATAGTTTCTTAGGTTGGTATGATAATGCAGATTTCGAGGGAGAACCTATAGAGACTGTCGAATTAGGTAGTAGAGGTAATGTTAGTCTTTGGGCTCAATGGGAAATTGAGGAATATACAATTACATATTCATTGAATGGAGGTGATAACAGTGCTAGTAATCCATCTATCTATACCGTTCTAGATGAAGTTACACTTGAAGAGCCTACAAAGTTAGGATATGCATTCTTAGGTTGGTATGATAATCAATACTTTACAGGAGAACCTCTTACAGATCTAATAGGAATAGCTAGAGATATTAATCTTTGGGCAAAATGGGAGTTTGGAGTTAAACCACAAGGAGAAGGGACAGAGGCTAATCCATACCAAATCTCCAATCTTGGAGAGTTGCGTTGGTTATCAGTTGGTTTGGAGAATGGTTTAACAGAGGAAGAACGTTGGCAAGGAGATAATGCATTTTATGTACTCACTGCAAACATTGATGCAACTGAAACAGCAGAATGGCGAAATGGTAAAGGTTTTGCACCTATCGGATCTTATTTTTCTTATCTATTTGATGGTAGTTTTGATGGGCAGGGTTATACTATTTCTAATTTATATATTTCAAATGAGTCTGAGAATGACCAAGGTTTGTTTGGGGGTATTTTTGGTGCTGAAATTAAAAACCTCAGATTAGAAAATCTGCAAATTAAAGGAAATGATGCAGTAGGAGCAATAGGCTATGCAGCGCAATCTACAATAACAGGTATTCATGTAAGTGGAACAATAGAAGGAAATGAGCGTGTAGGTGGTATTGTAGGTTCACTGACAAATACAACTATAGGTCAGTCTTCATCTGATGTTGAGATTACGGCTAGTAAAGAAGTAGGAGGACTTGTTGGATATGCGACAACTGTTTTTGGAGCGGGTGGCTTAGATGCTAAAATTAATTATTCTTTTGCTGTTGGAGAAATCAATGGGACAAGTCATTTGGGTGGTATATTAGGTTATGGAGCTACGAGTGTAGAAATTTCGAATACTTTCTCAACCCTTGATATTTCGGGAGCAAGTGAAGTAGGAGGTATTGCAGGTGAAAATAATGGAGGTTATACAGAAAAATCTTATGCTATAGGAGCTATCTCTGCAAGCGGAAGCAGTGTAGGAGGTGTGATTGGTGTAAATTCTACGGGACTTTGGGTAGAAAAATCGTATTGGGATAAAGAAACAACTGGAGTTACTACATCGGCAGGTCTCAATGATAGTAATGGTTTGAAGACAAGTGAATTCAACCAACAAAATAAATTCTCATCTTGGGACTTTACAAATGATTGGGTTATTACCAAACTCCGTTATGATGAAGCTCCACGTCCGTATTTTAGATGGCAGACGATTGAAGTTACGGCTACAACGGATGGTAATGGAGTAATTGAAGGAGATGCTCTATTTGTAGAAGTAGGTAGTAGTCCAATATTTACTGTAGTACCGAATGAAGGCTATAATGTCTCAACGGTTACTGTTGATGAACAAGAGATTACATTGGATGACAATTCAAGCTTTACTATTGAGGAAGTGACTGAAGCAGCAACAATTCATGCAACCTTTGAGTTGAAGACTTTTGATATTACAGTCACTCAAGCTGATAATGGAGTGATCAGCCCTTCAACAGCAACTGTAGATTATGACTCAAGTCAAGTATTCACGATTACACCAAATGAAGGTTATGAAATCACAGACGTACAAGTAGATGGAGAATCAGTTGGCATTGTAAGTGAATATACTTTTGAGAATGTATCAGAAGAACATACAATCACAGCAAGCTATGCTTTGAAGACCTTTGATATCACAGTTACTCAAGGAGAGAATGGGATGATAAGTCCTTCCACTACAACCGTAAACTATGGCTCTAATCAGACTTTTGTAATTACAGCAGATGATAATTATGAGATTGCAGATGTATTAGTTGATGGAGAGTCAGTAGGTCTTGTGAGTGAATATACTTTTGAGAATGTGACCGAGGTACATGCAATTACAGCAAGCTTTATCATTAAATCTTTTAAGATTTCAGTATTACAATCTGAAGGAGGTGAGATCAGCCCTGAATCAACTATTGTGAACTATGGCAAAGAGCTAAGTTTCACAATCACGCCAGATTATGGCTATAACATTGCTAATGTTTATGTAGATGGCGAAGGAGTAGGAGCTATAGAATCTTATACTTTTGAAAATGTGACTGAAGAACATGAGATCAGAGCAGAATTTTCGCGAATTACTTCGGTAGAGATAGAGTTAGGTGAAATTTCGTTCTACCCTAATCCATCTTCTCATTGGATAGAACTAAGTGGTATAGAGACAAATAGTAATCTTTTGATTGTGAATAGTATAGGAGTAAGCGTAGCTAGTTATAATATCAAAACATCCAAACAAAAGATATCTATAGTAGAATTACCAACTGGTGTGTATTTTCTTAAGTTAGATGGGAAATTAATAGGGAAACTGGTTAAAGAATAAATTTTATTTTAATAAAATCAAAGCCTCTTACGATGCACTTCGTAAGAGGCTTTTTTGAATGTGGTATTTGAAAATATCAATTAGTTGAAAGCAAATTCATCTGTATCTAATTCTTCCAAAATATCTGCAAGTTCATCAAAATCATTGATTCCTACCTTGATTTCTGCTCCTCCCTTCAATGAAATACCTTCAGGTTGAATAGTATCAATCATTTCTGTAACATTCTCATGATTGATGCCGAAGCCCAAGAATAGCTTAAATTCTTTGGCTACTTTACTCAAAAGATCAATTCTTTTGGCATCAAGTTGAGCCTTAGATTCGATAATAATAAAATCAACTTTATCTTTTACAGCAGTTAACACTGAGGTTACATCTTCTAATTCGGCTTCAATGGCCAAATCATATTTAAATACTAATGGAGTAGCTAAGTTCTGTAAATCTTCGAGTAAGTCTAGTTTATCGGTCTGGATGAAATCGAATTTTTCATAGGCTTCAAAGTCAATATCCAATGACTGGTTGATTTCTGCGACAAACTTAATTCCTGCCAACCAAGAAGAGATTTCTTTAAATCTTTCAGGGCTTACAAAGTCAGGATGTTCTTTGTCAAGAGGAAAACCAATCATTTCAACTCCCATTCCTGCACAATATCTACCATTGTGTAAGTTAGTAACTTCGCTTACTTTTACTCTGGTTTTTAAAGCCATGTTAAGTTTATATTTAAAGCTTGATTTAATAACTTTACTTCTAATAACTCACTAAATTAATTCAAATTATATTAAAAAAAGATGAATAATTGTGAATGTTGCTTTTTCTAAAACTGCATCACAAATTTAGTGTTCTTTATTAAAAAATTATTTCGGAACGAAAATTACATTAAAAATGGCAGTAATCGACGCTTTTGATAATAATATCCAAGATCTTTTAAATGAAAATAAAAAAGTTGTCATCAAGTTTTATGCGGGTTGGTGTGGCTCATGTCGACTATTTAAACCTAAATATCGAAGGCTATCTGAAGATGAGCGATTCTCGAATGTCGCTTTTTTAGATATTGATGCTGAACAAAACCCTGAAATTAGAAAGAAAGCAGGTGTGAATAATTTACCATTCTTTGCAGTATTTAAAGATGGAGAATTGGTTGATGCTAAAACGACAGCAAAGGAAGATGCTGTTGTAGAAATGATTCAGAAAATATTATAGTTCAATATGAAAATACCTGTGATAAAAAAGTTAGTAGCCAACTACTCTGTAGAGGAATTGGAGAAGGCTGAAGAGGCTTTAGGGGATGAACAGAAGCCTCAAATTGAAATAGATGGAGAGGATGAGGGAGAAATGCTTACTCATGCCTATGCTGCTATTTGGGTTAAGAATAAAATGATTGAAGATAATATGGAATTTAGGGAAGCTATGAGAGCTTTTACTCAAAAAGTCAGAAAGTCTATTAGCTAGTATTTTATAGAAGGTCAATGCTTATTTTTATTGACCTTCTATATTTTGAATATCCTAATCTGCTATTATCAGCTTAGAAGAGATTATAAAATATGAAGACTTTTATGATCCAAGAGTTTTACTTTTTCAACTAGTTAGAATAATTAAACGTCAATTATGAAATATTTTTTGGTTCTATTTTTTATTGCAATTCTACCTTTATCTTCTATTGCGCAAGATAGTGCTAGTATAGAGTTAGATACCTTAGAAGTTGAAACTGATTCTACAGAGTCAGAATATCATTTTTGGGGTAATATTACCGATGCTCATCTAAATATGAAAGTAGCACCTATAGATTCAGCCTCACATTCTGTGATGTTATATGATATAGGGAGTTACAATTTTTATTATTCGTCAAGACCAGTTCTATTTAAAAGAAAACGGATTGTAAAAATTTTAAAGGAAGATGGTATAAATGATTACGGTGTGATTGAAATACCCTTTCAGTCTTATACCGATAGAGTTTATAATTATGATGCAGCTATTATTAGACAAGAGGATGACTCAGTTATTATAAATACTGTTCCAGCAGAAAATTTTGTGATTGAAGAGGGCTATGATGGTTGGGCTTCTCTTAAAATAGCATTTACGAAGTTACAAATTGGGGATATTATTATTTGGAACTATTGGAAGTCTTCAGACAATCCCATTTACATAGAACCGTGGGAGTTTCAGAATGAAATTCCAACCTTGTCAAGTCGAATATCTGTTTCAAGAATTCACCCCAACCTTAAATTTAATTATTATATAAGGGGGGAAGCGTTAGCTGATAAGTATACAGGAGGTGACTTCAGTCTTTTTGAATTAAACGATTTACCACCAATGAAGGATGAGGCATTTGTTAGTAATCCAAAAGACTATAAAGATGTTATTTATTTTCAGCTTTCGGGCATTGAAATACCAGGATATAAAAAAAGAGGGTTTATGAGATCATGGGATGATCTTTCTAAATCATTTTATAGTAGAGATGAAGTCAAATCTTTCCATAAAGGACGTAAGTATAAAAATGACTTAGAACTTATTCCATATTCATCAGATAGTTTGGTTTATCTTCAGAATATAAGAAATTATGTGATTGAGCATTTTGAGTGGGATGGTAAAGAAGGCTTGTACCCAAAGCTTAGTCATAAACAATTAGATAAAAAGAAGATAGCAAATTCTGCTACAATTAATTTATATCTTCATGGTCTTTTGAAAGAGGCAGGGTTTGACGTTTCGTTATTTCTAATAAGTACTAGAAGTAATGGTCAGTTTTCGACCAAAACACCACTCTTAACACAATTCAATTATCTTCTCTGTTACTTGAATTTAGATAATCAAGTGCTTTTACTTGATGCGACAACGAAAGAGTTACCATATGACATACTTCCAATGGAGTGTTGGGTAGGGAATGGTTTGAAGTTAGGGAAAAAGGAAGGAGAATCTGAAATGATAAGTGGCTTAAAAACTTCTAAAAATTATAGAAGTAGAAGCTTAGTGAATATCTCTTTTGATTCTTTACTGAATATGAATGTGAGTCGTAAGGTAAGCTATTCTGGTTTTGAAGCAATGTTAGTTCGCGAAATCTTAAATCAAGAAGGTGAAAAGAAGTTTAAGGAATTATATATGCCGTCAGATATTGAAGATGATTCTATTGCAATTCAAAATAATGATGATCCTAGTAAAGATCTATTGATTGACATGAGTTATTTCAAAGAAAGGGAAGATGGTGTATATTTTGATATCTCTCAATTTTTTGAAATTCAAGAAAATGACTTTAAACAAGAAACTAGATATCTTCCAATTGAAATCTCACATGATCAGAGAATATATCAAGTCATTAACATTGAAGTACCTGATAATTATAGTTTAAGTTCCATCCCGAAACCTGTTAAATTGGTAATCCCTGGTAGATTAGGATCATTTCAATATAATGTAGTTGAGCGAAACTATAATATGGAGGGGGAAATGAAGAATGTTATATCAATCAATATTGTGTATAATCTAAAAGAAATTATCATTCAGAAAGATTATTATCAGTATTACAAAGAGTTTCATATTCAGCTTCTAGCTAAACTCAAAGAGCCTTTGATTTTTACAAAAAATGAGATGTAGAAGTCAGGTTAATATAGTTAAAACAATCTTCTTTTTTTGGAATCAAATTATTCTTAAAAGCCACTTTAACATTGTTAAAGTGGCTTTTATTCTTTCAGATGAAATCTCTTTAAGTACTGATTTGAATGAGCGATTAATATTTATCTAAAAGTTATTTTATGGTCTGGAATTTACAAAACGCCTTCTCGAATGGTAATATTATTTAATAGAATGACTTTTAACTAAAAAATATATCGTATATTTCAAAACCTTTTATAATAATATAGATTATTGTAAATGTCCAATTGTAAATGTGTAGCTAATGATGAGATAATTACTTGATTATTTATGCATCATCGGCCTTATAAGCAAGTATTCCTATATCAGTTTACTTTGCTAACTATCTAAAATTCAATTATTAAATGACTCACTTACCTATTAAAATAAGATGGATCTATTCAGTTCCACTTATTTTTATGCTTAGTATCACGCAGTTATATGCCCAAGAGAGTAATTGTGGAGATGGCATAGATAACGATGGAGATGGACTTATTGATTGTTTTGATGGCGACTGTTATACAAGTGAAGAATGTGACTTGTATGAAGCTGATTATTGCCAATCAATCTTACCTGACTCAAAAGAGTTTGGGATGCAGCTCCGAAATAATTTTGTTTCAGGAACCTATACAGTCCGCAGTACTGGAGAATCTAAAACGTTTAATCCAACAGGTTATGACACACCCAAAGTAGCGGATGTAGATAATGATGGAGTATTAGAGATTGTAGTAGTTGGGGACAATTCCGGAGACAAGGGTATCTATATATTTGATCCTGTAGCAGACGATTTGGAGTATTACATACCAATTATTATGTCTGGAAAAAATGCTGGAACTTCAATTGCAAATGTTGATACAGACCCCTTTGTTGAGATTTTTATCGCTACAGGAAAAGAAAATTCTTCAGGAGATAATTCTTTAAGAAGATATGATTTTGATGGTTCAAATTGGAGTGAGTACTCTAATGGTAATTGGCCTATCTTAAATGCTTATTCAAGAAGAGGTTTTCCTGCAGATATCGTAGATTTTAATGAAGACGGTAAAGCTGAGTTACTTTTTTATGGACAAGAAGCAGGTGGTAAAACTGCCAAAATTTACGATGTAGCTAACGGGGAAGTTCTAGTTGATATAGGAGCTAAATCTTCAGAATTGCTCAATAATCTATATTGGAAAGATGTTTTTGCTTATGCTGATGTCATCCCCGAAGGATTTAACACCGGTTCAAAAACATTACAGTATGCTAAAGGTGTAGAATTGATTACAGGTAATCGAATCTATACTATTGATATTGAATCTGGTAATATAGAAGACGTATGGGATTCTAACCCAGTAGGTGTTCATAAATCTTATGTTGGAGGAATTGATGATAGTGATGCCGGGCAAAAAGTAGCTTTGGGTGATATGAATATGGATGGTTTTCTCGATGTGATTTCTTCTGGGCAAGGTAAATTATCTGTATGGGATCCGTTAACGAATGCTGCTATTTACTCAACTTTTGATCTTGGTGGTGGACGTAAAGGTAGTGTAGCTTGTATTGGTGATGTAGATGGTGATTTAGAAAATAGACCAGAAATTGGGATTGTTTCATCTAGGTATGTTGAGGTTTTAAGGGCGAATGATGCTACAGGTAAGTTAGAAAGAGTGTGGGGGCTGGCAAATTCTGATGGTTCAGGGGAAACTGCTTGTAATTTCTTTGACTTTGAGGGGGATGGAAGTGTAGAAATGGTATACAGAGATGAGGATGACCTTTGGGTATATGAAGGTGAAGGCAACGGCTCTGGTGGAGCTGAAGTACTGTTAACTTCTAATGAAACTTATAATACAAATAATGGTCTTATCACCGATGTAGATGGTTGTTCAAGTAATACAGGAAATGAACACCCTATAATTGTAGATGTAGATCAGAATGACCGAGCTGATATTGTAGTGGCTTGTGAGGAAGGAATTCGAGTTTATCGAGATCGTTTAACACCATGGATTGCATCTAGAAAGATATTTAACCAAAGGTCTTATAACTATGTGAATATCAATGATGATTTGACAATTCCTGCACCCATGCAACAGAATCATAAGGTTGATCGTCTGAACAATTACCTTACACAGTTATATCGTATAGATCAGTCTGGTAATCCATTTTACCCTGCTCCTGATTTTACAGTAGAAGTAAAAAGTATAGAGAATTTATGTAGTGGTGCTGACAATGATGAGGTAGACTTTGTCCTAAATATTCTAAATTATGGAGATGGTCATGCGGATAAATTTGAGTTACCAATTACTTTCTATGATGGGGACCCGTCTGTAGCTGGAGCTCGATTTATTAAGCAAGAAATAGTTGAGATTGATTTATATCCTTTAAATGCTCATGAAACTCATGTGATTGGAGTTAAGATGAGTGATCTTGATGGTGATAGTGCATCGGATGGGCTTGACGGAGAAATTTATATCACGATCAATGATAATGTGAAAGGATTGTCAGTGGGAGATTATACTACTGAAGCAACTCAATTGCCAAATTCGCCTTACCCAGAGTGTAACTATGATAATAACACAGTTGGACCATTTTTATTAAGTGACTGTGCTTTAAAAGCTCCAATTATTACTCTTGATAAAGATGAGAGTAGTCATGGTGGTTCTTTACATTTCACTGATTTTGCAACTAGTTTTACAGAAGATGGGGTAAGAGTTTCAATCACTGATTCTGATGTAGAAATTACTGACGATGGCGCTGAAATTTATGAAGCGATTATAGAGCTTTATAACCCTTTAGATGGTTCAAATGCCGAAGGTTTATATTGGGATGCTACAGCATTGTCAGACCTCGGAATTTCAACTCTATCTAATCAAGGAGATGATATCGTCTATTTTTCAGGAAACGCATCTTTAAGTGCTTATCAAGATGCTATTAAGTTAGTCTCTTATCAAAATACTTCTGATATCCCAAACCAAGATGAACGTCTAGTAATTATTCGAGTTAAAGATGTAAATGATGGCTTAGAAAGTGGTTCTGCTGTTTGTCGAATCAATATTCAAGGTGTCAATGACTTACCTTCTTCTGAAGATAAAACGGTCTCAACTGAGGAAGATATTAATTATATCTTTAATGGAACTGAGTTTGAATTCAGTGATCCAGATAAAGGTACTTTAACAGCTATTCGCATTGAAACTCTACCTTCAAAAGGTACTTTATACTTTGATGAAAATCTAGATGCTACTTTAGCAGAAAGTGAAAAAGTAAATGCTTCAGATGAGTTCTCAATTAATGATGTTTATGCTACAAAGTTAATTTTTGTACCAGTAACAAATGAATCAGGAATAGCTGATGATGATTTCATTTACACAAGCTTTTCATTCAAAGTCAAAGATGAAGCTGATTATTCATCAGATGATTATACAGTAACTGTTCGTGTAATTCCTACTAATGATCCACCAACAGCCGCAGATAATACATTTACTTTAGTTGAAGACAATGATCATACTTTTGCTCCTTCTGATTTTAATTTTAATGATACAGATGGAGATGAATTGCATAAACTTAAATTTATTTCAATTCCAGCTAAAGGTTCGTTCTTTAATGATAAGAACAGTAATGGTGAAATAGATGAAGGCGAATGTATTGCTCCTTATGATGAATTACTTGAAGAAGATATTAATCAACTAATTTATAGACCAGCAGCAAATGACAGTGGAGATCCTTATGCATATTTTGATTTCTATGTAAATGATCAAAAAGAGTATTCAGAAGAATATTATCAAATCAACTTTGTTGTTACTCCATTTAATGATGCTCCTGTAGCAGAACAGGATTCTTATAATTTGGATGAAGGAAGTTCTCTGACGATACTAACTGATGCTGATAAAATTCTTTATAACGACAGTGATGTAGAAGACGAAGGCTTATCGATAAGTCAAATTACATTTAAAAAACCTGACAATTCTGTAATTACAATCTTAGCTAATGTAGAAACAGCTTTGACTTATGGTGATTTTACATGGTACACAGATGGTAGTTTTACATATGAACAAAATGTAGATATTACTCTTGGTGAAGGAGGAGAGCTTAAAGAAGTCTTGAATTATAAAATCACAGATGGAAACAGCGAATCTGAGGTAACTCAAGTGGAGATTACTATAAATGGTAAAAATGATCCTCCAGTAGCCGAAGATGATAATGCAGGTAATGATTTTTATGAAAATGAAGAGCATACAGCCAACCTTCTAACAAATGATTCAGACCCTGATGGTGATGACTTGAGTATTGCAAATGTAGGAGGAATAACTTCAGGTACTTACATAGGTACTTATGGAAATTTGGTTTGGAGTACTGATGGTTCATTTACTTATTCGCCAGATCAAGATAAGTTAAAACCGCTTAAGGCAGGTGAAAGCAAGACGGAAACGATTCCATATACAATTGAAGATGGCAATGGTGAAGAAGATGATGCTATACTGAGCATTAAAATAAATGGCATCAATGATTTGCCAACGGCAGAAAATATAACGATAGGAATAGATGAAGATGCATCTTATCAATTTGATGGTAATGAATTCCAAAATGTCTATGAAGACTTGGATAATGACGCATTATCAAAAATTCAATTAATTTATGATGCTACTATTAAAGGTTCTTGGTGGTTTAACGGAGCAGAATTTACTTCTAATCAAGAAGTACAGGCATCTGATGTAGACTTACTAGAATTCTTGCCAACTCCTAATGGTCACGGATCAGAACATGGTAAAATAGGATTTAGGGTTCATGATGGTGCGGCATTTAGTGAACGTATATATCTATTTAGAGTAAATGTAAGTTCATTGAATGATTTGCCAACAGCAACTTTAGATAGTTATACGGTTCTTGAAGATGCCTCTACTACTAACTTTATGATTTTATCAAATGATGATTTTGGTGGAGATGGAGTTGGAAGTATTTCAATTACTGTGTTGCCAAATAAAGGTGGTAGTGTAGTCTTGAATGATAATGGCACATCGAGTGATGCAAGTGATGATTATATAGAGTATACACCATCCACAAATTATTCAGGGGAAGAAAAGTTTAGTTATAAAATACTAGACTCAGACGGAGATGCCTCTGAAGTTGAAGTTACAATTACGGTTAGCCCTCAGTTTGATGCACCAAGTTCTTCGGATAAAACTGTGACTACGAATGAGGATGCAACTTATAATTTTGAGACTACAGATATTGCATTCTCAGATGTAGATGGTGATTTCTATTCAGCCTTCCAATTGTCGAGTCTACCATTAACTGAAGAAGGTGTCTTGCAGTATGATAAGGTAGCAGCGGTAGTAGGAGTAGATTATCCTGATCGCAGTAAGTTGAGCTTTGTTCCATCCTCGGATTATTCTGGTGATTCGGAGTTTACTTTTAAAGTAAAGGATGATAGTGGAGATGGGACAACAGAGTATAGTATAATATATACTGTATCTATTGATGTTTTAGCGGTAAATGACTTACCGGTACTAACTGCGAATAATGCGACTGTTTCCGAAGGATTTACCGGTGTGATTACAGACATAGGTGTAGCCGGAAGTGATGTAGATGGCGATGCTTTGAGTTATGCCTTATCTGGATCAGATGCTGCAGATTTCACGATAGATGCAGATGGTAATATTAGTTTTGTCAGTGTACCGGACTATGAGTCACCAGTTGATTCAGACGGCGATAATGTTTATGATTTGACAGTAGATTTGACTGCTGGAGATGAGAAGGTAAGTAAGTCGATTACCGTGACTGTAACAGGAGTAAATGATAACAGTCCTGTCTTAAGTGCGAATAATGCGACGGTATCTGAAGGTTTTACAGGTGTGATTACCGATATAGATGTAGAAGGCAGTGATGCAGATGGTGATGCTTTAAGTTATGCCTTATCGGGATTAGATGCAGATGATTTTGAAATTGATGAATCAAGTGGCGAAATCAGTTTTGTGAATTCTCCTGACTATGAGTCACCGGTAGATTCAGACGGCGATAATGTTTATGAATTGACAATCGATTTGTCTGCTGGCGGAGATCTAGTAAGTGAGTCGATTACCGTGACAGTAACAGGTATCAATGATAACAAGCCAGAGTTGAGCGCTGAAAATGCGACTGTTTCCGAAGGATTTACCGGTGTGATTACGGACATAGGTGTAGCCGGAAGTGATGCAGATGGTGATGCTTTAATTTATGCCTTATCGGGATTCGATGCCGCAGATTTCATGATAAATAGTGATGGTAATATCAGTTTTGTCAGTGTACCGGACTATGAATTGCCAGTTGATGCTGATACGGATAATGTCTATGAGTTAACCGTAGAGTTGACGACAGGAGGAGAGACGGTAATTAAGTCGATTACCGTAAGGGTAACAGGAGTAAATGATAACAGTCCCGTCTTAACGGCGAATAATGCGACGGTAGCTGAAGGTTTTACAGGTGTGATTACAGATGTCGGTGTAGTAGGAAGTGATGCAGATGGCGATGCTTTGAATTATGCATTATCTGGAGCAGATGCCGATGACTTTACGATAGATGCAGATGGTAATATCAGTTTTGTTAATGTACCAGATTATGAATTGCCAGTTGATTCAGACGGCGATAATGTTTATGATTTGACAGTAGAGTTGACAGCAGGAGGAGAGACGGTAAGTAAGTTGATTACCGTGACATTAACTGGAGTAAATGATAATAGCCCAGTGCTGAGTGCGAATAATGCGACTGTTTCCGAAGGATTTACAGGAGTGATAACAGATATAGATGTAGAAGGAAATGATGCAGATGGTGATGCCTTGAGTTATGCATTATCTGGAGCAGATGCCGATAACTTTACAATAGATGCTGATGGTAAGATCAGTTTTGTAAGTGTACCGGATTATGAGTTACCAGTTGATGCTGATACGGATAATAATTATGAGTTAACCGTAGAGTTGACGGCAGGAGGAGAGACGGTAAGTAAATCGATTACCGTGACCGTAACTGGAGTAAATGATAACAGCCCAGTGTTGAGTGCGAATAATGCGACTGTTCCCGAAGGATTTACAGGAGTGATTACCGATATAGATGTTGAGGGAAGTGATGCAGATGGCGATGCTTTAAGTTATGCATTATCAGGAGCAGATGCGAATGACTTTACGATAGACGTTGATGGTAATATCAGTTTTGTAAATGTACCGGATTATGAATTGCCAGTTGATACGAATACGGATAATGTTTATGAGTTAACAATAGACTTGACGGCAGGAGGAGAGACGGTAAGTGAGTCGATTACCGTGACCGTAACTGGAGTAAATGATAACAGTCCAGTGTTGAGTGCGAATAATGGGACGGTTTCCGAAGGATTTACAGGAGTGATTACCGATATAGATGTTGAGGGAAGTGATGCAGATGGTGATGCCTTGAGTTATGCCTTATCAGGAGCAGATGCGAATGACTTTACAATAGATGCTGATGGTAAGATCAGTTTTGTCAATGTACCGGATTATGAGTTACCAGTTGATGCTGATACGGATAATAATTATGAGTTAACCGTAGAGTTGACGGCAGGAGGAGAGACGGTAAGTAAATCGATTACCGTAACCGTAACTGGAGTAAATGATAACAGCCCAGTGTTAACAGCGAATAATGCGACGGTTTCCGAAGGATTTACAGGAGTGATTACCGATATAGATGTTGAGGGAAGTGATGCAGATGGCGATGCCTTGAGTTATGCATTATCAGGAGCAGATGCCGATGACTTTACGATAGATGCAGATGGTAATATCAGCTTTGTAAGTGTACCGGACTATGAGTTGCCATCGGATTCGAATACAGATAATGTTTATGAGTTAACCGTAGAGTTGACCGCTGGAAGTGAGATGGTAAGTAAGTCGATTACCGTGACGGTAACTGGCTTGAATGATAACAGTCCCGTCTTGACAGCGAATAATGCGACCGTTTCTGAAGGTCATACAGGCGTGATTACGGATGCCGGCGTATCAGGAAGTGATGCAGATGGTGATGCCTTGAGTTATGCCTTATCGGGATTAGATGCAGATGATTTTGAAATTGATGAATCAAGTGGCGAAATCAGTTTTGTAAGTGTACCGGACTATGAGTCACCAGTTGATTCAGATGGCGATAATGTTTATGAATTGACAATCGATTTGTCTGCTGGCGGAGATCTAGTAAGTGAGTCGATTACAGTGACAGTAACTGGGTTAAATGATAACAGCCCAGTGTTGAGTGCAAATAATGTGACGGTAGCTGAAGGACATACTGGTGTGATTACGGACATAGGTGTAGTGGGAAGTGATGCAGATGGCGATGCTTTAAGTTATGCCTTATCGGGATTAGATGCAGATGATTTTGAAATTGATGAATCAAGTGGAGAAATCAGATTTGTAGATGTACCGGATTATGAGTCGCCAGCCGATACGAATACAGATAATGTCTATGAGTTGACAGTAGAGTTGACGGCCGGAAGTGAGACGGTAAGTAAATCGATTACAGTGACGGTAACTGGAGTAAATGATAACTGTCCCGTCTTAACAGCGAGTAATGCGACCGTTTCTGAAGGTTTTACCGGTGTGATTACAGATATAGGTGTAGAAGGAAGTGATGCAGATAGTGATGCTTTGAGTTATGCCTTATCAGGAGCAGATGCTGCAGACTTTACGATAGATGCTGATGGTAATATCAGTTTTATAGATGTACCGGATTATGAATTGCCAATTGATACGAATACGGATAATGTGTATGAGTTGACAGTCGAGTTGACAGCTGGAAGTGAGACGGTAAGTGAGTCGATTACCGTGACAGTAACAGGCTTGAATGACAATAGTCCAGTGTTAGCGGCAAATAATGCGACGGTAGCTGAAGGTCATACTGGCGTGATAACAGATATCGTTGTAGCCGGAAGTGATGCAGATAGTGATGCTTTGAGTTATGCCTTATCAGGAGCAGATGCCACAGACTTTACGATAGATGCTGATGGTAATATCAGTTTTGTAGATGTACCGGATTATGAATTGCCAATTGATACGAATTCGGATAATGTTTATGAGTTAATAGTAGAGTTGACAGCAGGAGGAGAGACGGTAAGTAAATCGATTACCGTGACCGTAACTGGCTTGAATGATAATAGTCCAGTGTTAACGGCGAATAATGCGACGGTAGCTGAAGGATTTACAGGAGTGATTACCGATATAGATGTAGAAGGTAGTGATGCGGATGGTGATGCTTTGAGTTATGCATTATTGGGAGCAGATGCAGATGACTTTACGATAGATGCAGGTGGTAATATCAGCTTTGTAGATGTACCAGATTATGAGTCGCCAGCCGATATGAATACGGATAATGTTTATGAGTTGACCATAGAGTTGACGGCTGGAAGTGAGACGGTAAGTAAGTTGATTACCGTGACCGTAACTGGAGTAAATGATAACAGTCCAGTGTTATCGGCGAATAATGCGACGGTAGCTGAAGGTTTTACTGGTGTTATTACAGATATCGATGTTGTAGGAAGTGATGCAGATGGCGATGCTTTAAGTTATGCATTATCAGGAGCAGATGCGAATGACTTTACGATAGACGTTGATGGTAATATCAGTTTTGTAAGTGTACCGGATTATGAATTGCCAGTTGATACGAATACAGATAATATTTATGAGTTGACCGTCGAGTTGACAGCAGGAGATGAGACTGTAAGTAAGTCGATTACCGTGACAGTAACTGGAGTAAATGATAACAGTCCCGTCTTAAGTGCGAATAATGCGACCGTTTCTGAAGGTTTTACTGGTGTGATTACGGATATCGGTGTAGCCGGAAGTGATGCAGATGGCGATGCCTTGAGTTATGCATTATCAGGAGCAGATGCCGATGACTTTACAATAGATGCAGATGGTAATATCAGCTTTATAAGTGTACCGGATTATGAGTTGCCAGTTGATGTTGATACGGATAATATTTATGGATTGACAGTAGAGTTGACGGCAGGAAGTGAGACGGTAAGTGAGTCGATTACCGTAAGGGTAACAGGAGTAAATGATAACAGTCCCGTTTTAAGTGCGAATAATGCGATCGTTTCAGAAGGATTTACTGGTGTGATTACGGACGTCGGAGTAGTAGGAAGTGATGCAGATGGCGATGCTTTGAGTTATGCCTTATCGGGGTTAGATGCCGCAGACTTTACGATAGATAGTGATGGTAATATCAGTTTTGAAGATGTACCGGATTATGAGTCGCCAGTTGATGCTGATACGGATAATATTTATGAGTTAACAGTAGAGTTGACGGCTGCAGATGAGACGGTAAGTAAATCGATTACCGTGACCGTAACTGGCTTGAATGATAATAGTCCAGTGTTAACGGCGAATAATGCGACGGTAGCTGAAGGATTTACAGGAGTGATTACCGATATAGATGTAGAAGGTAGTGATGCGGATGGCGATGCTTTGAGTTATGCCTTATCGGGGTTAGATGCCGCAGACTTTACGATAGATAGTGATGGTAATATCAGTTTTGAAGATGTACCGGATTATGAGTCGCCAGTTGATGCTGATACGGATAATATTTATGAGTTGACAGTAGAGTTGACGGCAGGAGGAGAGATGGTAAGTGAGTCGATTACCGTGACCGTAACTGGCTTGAATGACAATAGTCCCGTCTTAAGTGCGAATAATGCGATGGTAGTTGAAGGTTTTACTGGTATGATTACGGATATCGGCGTAGCCGGAAGTGATGCAGATGGTGATGCTTTAAGTTATGCCTTATCTGGGACAGATGCAGATGACTTTACGATAGATGCTGATGGTAATATCAGTTTTGTCTATGTACCAGATTATGAGTCTCCAGTTGATGCGAATACGGATAATGTTTATGAGTTGACAGTAGAGTTGACGGCAGGAGGAGAGATGGTAAGTGAGTCGATTACCGTGACCGTAACTGGCTTGAATGACAATAGTCCCGTCTTAAGTGCGAATAATGCGACCGTTTCAGAAGGATTTACCGGTGTGATTACGGACATAGGTGTAGTAGGAAGTGATGCAGATGGCGATGCTTTGAGTTATGCCTTATCTGGAGCAGATGCAGATGACTTTACGATAGATGCTGATGGTAAAATCAGTTTTGTAAGTGTACCGGACTATGAGTCGCCAGTTGATACGAATTCGGATAATGTTTATGAGTTAACTGTAGAGTTGACAGCAGGAGGAGAGACGGTAAGTCAGGCTGTAATAGTGACTGTTTTACAGATTGAAATTCCAGATTCTGATGAGGATGGTATTTCAGATTCGGAAGAAGGCAATGGTGATACAGATGGAGATGGTACTCCAGATTACTTAGATCAAGATTCCGATGGCGATGGAATTCCAGATTCAGAAGAAGGCAGTGGTGATACAGATGATGATGGCGTTCCAGATTATAAGGATGAAGACGCTGATGGAGATGGAATCTCAGATTCGGAAGAAGGTAGTGGCGATACGGATGGAGATAGCATTCCAGATTATCTAGATGAAGACGCTGATGGTGACGGTATTCCAGATTCAGAGGAGGGTAATGTAGATACCGATGATGACGGCACTCCAGATTATAAAGATGAAGATTCAGATGATGATGGTATCTCGGATTTGGAAGAAGGAAGTGGCGATACGGACGGAGATGGTATTCCGAATTATAAGGATGAAGATACAGATGGAGATGGTATCTCGGATTCGGAAGAAGGAAGTGGCGATACGGATGGAGATGGTATTCCGAATTATAAGGATGAAGAAGCTGATGGCGATGGAATCCCAGATTCAGAGGAAGGTACTGTCGATACCGATGATGATGGCACTCCAGATTATAAGGATGAAGATTCCGATGGTGATGGTATCTCAGATTCAGAGGAAGGTAATGTCGATACCGATGATGATGGCACTCCAGATTATCTAGATCAAGATTCAGATGATGATGGTATTTCAGATTCGGAAGAAGGTAGTGGTGATACGGATGGCGATGGTATTCCAGATTATAAGGATGAAGATTCCGATGGCGATGGCATCCCAGATTCAGAGGAAGGTAATGTCGATACGGATGATGATGGCACCCCAGATTATCTAGATGAAGATTCCGATGATGACGATATTTCAGATTCAGAAGAAGGTAGTGGTGATACAGATGATGATGGCATCCCTGATTATAAGGATGATGATGCTGATAATGATGGCATCTATGATGATGAAGAGGGGAATGTAGACACTGATAATGACGGAATTCCGGATTACAAGGATGAAGATTCTGATAATGATGGAATTTTAGATAAGGATGAGGCTGGAGACGATCCATTCTCTGACTGTGATAAAGATGGAATTCCAGATTACTTAGATCAAGATTTATGTGATGTAGAGGTTTCCAAAGGGTTCTCACCAGATGGTGATGGGCAAAATGATTTCTGGTATATCGAAGGCATAGAGTTACATCCAAATAATAATGTCAAGATCTTTAACCGTTGGGGAAATCTGATATTTGAGCGCAAAGGTTACAACAATGAAGATGTGGTGTGGAAAGGACAAGCAGAGAAAGGATTAGTAGCTGGTGGTAGCCAAGTACCAGAAGGGACTTATTTCTATCTCATAGAATTAGGTAATGGCTTGAAACCTTTAAGTGGATATGTAATTATTAAGCGCTAATGATTAAGAAGATGAAAAGAATGAATTTATTACAAAAAGCGCTTCTGACTGTATTTGTAGTGTTGGCATTTACTTTTAAAGTAAATGCCCAACAACAGTCGCTCTTTTCGCAGTATATGAATAATATGTTGACCATAAACCCAGCATATGTAGGTTCTCAGAAGGCTTTAAGTCTTACAGCAGTGGCCAGGGAACAATGGATTGGACTTGATGGGGCTCCTAGCACACAAACGTTTTCAGCTCACCTACCTATAGAAAGAAAAAATATAGGGGTGGGAATGATGTTAACCAATGATCGAATTGGAGTGACCAAGCAAAATGGAGTTGCTTTTTCGTATGCCTACAAAATAAAAATGTTAGGTGGTGAATTATCAATGGGGATCAAAGGTGGTTTTATCAATTATAGTATTA
Organism: Sediminitomix flava; assembly: GCF_003149185.1. Classification (NCBI taxonomy): domain Bacteria; kingdom Pseudomonadati; phylum Bacteroidota; class Cytophagia; order Cytophagales; family Flammeovirgaceae; genus Sediminitomix; species Sediminitomix flava. The sequence continues at coordinate 664,373 of NZ_QGDO01000003.1, forward strand.
TTTATAGTGATATTTCTGAAACAGACCCTAGTTTTCAAGAAGGGAATGTAAGTGAAGTACATCCTGATATTGGCTTGGGTTTATATTTTAATACGAATAAGTTTTACCTAGGGCTTAGTGCTCCTCAGATTACCTTATCAGAGAAAGAAACAAATGATATTCGACCAGAATCTGCTTTAATTCCTCACTATTTTATACAAGGGGGATATGTATTTGATATCAATCCAGACTTGAAATTAAAACCAAGTTTTATGACCAAGATTGTAGAAGGAGCTCCAATTGAAGTGGATATCAATGCGAATGTTTATTTGAGAGATTTGGTTGGTTTGGGAGTCTCATGGCGTTCAATGGATGCGGTGGTTCTTTTAGGACAAGTTCAAATAACGAACCGACTACAGTTCGGGTATGCTTATGACATCACAACAACAGATGTCAGACAAGTAAGTGCGGGTTCGCATGAGATATTTTTGAACTATAGAATTCCGATTTCTAAGTCAAAGATTATTACCCCAAGATATTTTTAGTAGGACAGGATAATTGATACAACAAATGAAGAATTATTTTTTTTATAAGGCTATCCTATTCATACTATTTCTGTGTCAAACGAATTTACTTTCAGCACAAAATAAAAAGGAACAGAAAGGAGATCGTTTGGTTGAGAAGTATGCTTATCTAGCTGCAACTGAGGCTTACAAGCAAGCACTAAGTGAAAAACAGGTGGATTCATCGGCTGTAGCACATAAATTGGCGAGCTGTTACCGAAAGTTGAATGATCCACAAAACATGGTTTTTTGGTATGCTTCAATTATTGATTCAGACTTTATTGAAAGTGTAGATAAATATTATTACGCACAAGCTTTAAGTAGTATCGGGAATTATGCCGATTCTAAGTTTTGGTTTGATGTGTACCTTAAGGAAGTCCCTAATGATGAGAGAGCGAAGAAGTTTTCTCAAACCTTAGTTTCTTTAGAGGATATAAATTCGGAGTCTGAATGGTTTACTTTATCAGATGTAACCTTTAACTCAGAGCATTCTGATTTTAGTCCGATGTTTTATGGTGAAGGGCTTGTGTTTGTGAGTGCTCGAAATGAAAAATCTAAAAAACACAGCTGGGATGATACCCGATTTTTAGACCTTTTCTATACTTCAGAAAGTGATACTATTGGTTTTGAAATACCTAAGCTATTTTATTCTAAGATTAATACACGTTATCATGAAGGTCCATTAGCATTTTATGATCATGAGTCGAAGCTTGTTGTTACAAGGAATAATTATGAGAATAGAAAACTACTAAAGGATAATAAAGGAGTCACAAAGTTGAAGTTATACTTTTCATCCAAAGATTCTTTAGGGAATTGGAGTCGAGTAGTACCTTTCAAATACAACAATGATAATTATTCGGTAGGACATCCTACGATCACAGAAGATGGACAGACCTTATATTTTGTTTCTGATAAACCAGCAGGAATAGGAGGAACAGATATTTATGTGAGTAAGCTAAAAGAGAATGGTAAGTGGTCAAAACCTCAGAACCTTGGTGAAAAGATCAATACTAAAGGGGATGAGATGTTTCCATTTTTGTACAATAATGAGAAACTCTACTTCTCGTCAAACGGACATGGAGGCTTAGGAGGTTTGGATGTTTTTATTTATGATTTAAGCAGTCAAGAAATTACAAATATTGGGGCTCCAATTAATTCAAGTAGAGATGATTTTGGGATCATTTTAAATGAAGCGGGCAATGAAGGCTACTTTTCATCTAACCGTTTAACTGAGGATGGAAATGACAATATTTACCATTTTACATTTGAAAAGCCAGATTTTCAAGAGTTATTATTAACTGTTAGAGACTCGGTAACTTCTAAAGTAATTTCAGATGCAAAAGTACATTTGGAGGGAGAGTTTATCAAAGAATCCGAAATTTCTACAGATAGCCTTGGTCAATCTAGATTACAATTAGCCTTAGGTTACAACTATTCAATTGATATTTCAAAGGAGTCTTATATCGATAAAGGGTTAACTTTTAAAAATGAAAAGTCAACCACAGCTCTCGAAGTTTTATTGACACGTGATTGTTTGAGCTTTGAAGGTGAGATTATAGCGACAACAAGTAATATTAATGGTACATTACTGACATTAGTTGATAATGCTACAGGGGAAGTTCAAAAGTTGTTGTTAGACGATCATACCTACAGTTTTTGTGTAGAACCTTATCATTCTTACAAACTGAAAATTACCAATGATCAATTCTTTACAAAAGAGGTTGAGATAAAGATTGAAGATAAGCCTGCAATCGTAAAAACAGAAATTGTACCTATTGAATTAGGTAAGTCTTTTAAGCTAGAGAATATTCATTACGATTTGAATAAGGCAAATATTCGAAAAGATGCGGCTATTGAATTAAATAAGTTGGTGAAAATTTTAAAGGATAATCCCGCTATCGAAATCGAATTGGGGTCTCATACAGACTCTAGAGGTAGTGATTCGTACAACTTGAAGCTTTCAGAGCGAAGAGCTGCTTCCGCTGTGAAATATATCATTACTCAAGGTATTGATCCTTCTCGATTAAGTTCTAAAGGTTATGGTGAAACACAGCTGATAAATCAATGCTCAAATGGAATATCTTGTTCAGCTGAAGAACATCAGGCAAACCGAAGAACTGAGTTTAAGGTATTACGTATCCGTAAAAGAATAATGTAATCAACTCTTATTTTAAGAATCCCCTTCAATCAAAAGAAACTTGATTGAAGGGGATTTTTTATTCTCCTAATAGTATTTCAATTCTGAATGTCAAACAACTTTTTAAAGCTTGAATTAGTTTTGTAGTATACACTTTACGATCTTTATAGTTTGATGTTATAAGTTATACTAGAAGCTTTTTTCGCAGATTTTTTAATTCGAAATATATGTTTAGATCAATTTTTTTAATTGTTAGTTTACTCTTTTTCTATTCTAATGTTTTTGCGCAATCAAAGTTGATGAAGTGGGGAGTGGTACCCAAAGAACATTTAGAAATGACAGTTGCACCTTTTGACTCAGCTGCTCATGCTGTAGTTCTTTCAGAGTATGGGGCTTATGAATTTTCTCGAACAACTTTTCCAATAAGATTATATTACACGAAAAGGGTAAAATTAATGGATACCGACGGTATAGATGAATTTGGTACCGTTAAAATTCCATTTTATCAGAAAGATGGGAAAGAGAATATTACTAAGATTAGAGCTCATGTGATCAAGAATAAAGGTGGTGTGGCCCAAAAAATTGAAGTACCTAAAAAAAATATCGTAAAAGACGAAGGTATGTATGGTTGGGCTGATGTAAAAATAGCATTTCCTCAGTTGGAAGTAGGAGATATTATTGAGTGGAAATACACTTTCAACTCTGCTAGATATTGGGCAATTGACCCTTGGAAATTCCAAAGTGACTATCCAACAATAAGAAGTGAGGTTGTTGTAAAATCCATAGATTCTAGTCTTGACTTTAAGTTTTTCCTTAATGGGAGTAATTCAAAAAGTCTTTATGACAAAAGTAAATCAAAGTTTTTACTTGAAAATCAGCCGCCTTTAAAAGATGAGCCTTTTGTCGCTAATCCTGATGATTATAAGGATATCGTTTACTTCCAATTAGCAGGGTATAAAAAGTTTGGTTCTACTGTTTCTTATGAGTCTTTCTTGAATACTTGGGATGAACTAGCGAGTGACTACTACTTAGATACTGATGTTAGGACTTATTTTAGAGACAGAAAATATGAAGATATTTTAGCTCTTATTCCTAAAGGAGAATCGGATATAGATTATATAAAGAATATTAGATCTTATGCAGTTTCTAATTTTGGATGGAATGACAGATGGGGGATATCACCTAAGCAGACTTATAATGAATTACTAAAGAGTAAAAGTGGAAGTATTCCAGAATTGAATTTACACTTATGTGGTTTGCTTCAAGCTGCAGGATTTAAGGTAACCCCTCTATTAATTAGCTCAAGATCGAACGGGAAGTTGTTTTCTATTGCTCCATTGCTAACGCAGTTCGATTATTTACTCTGTTATCTTGAATTAGACGATAAAAACTATGTGTTAGATGCTACTCATAAGAATTTGCCATATAATGTTTTACCAAAAGAAGCATGGGTAGAAAAAGGGCTTTACTTGGTGAAAAAAGAAGCTAAGATTATTGATTTAGATGTTCAAGGTACCAAGTTTATAAATCGTAATAATATTTTGGTTGAAGTTAAATCTGATGGAACATTAGAGGCTTCAGCTAATAATATTTATTCGGGTTACAATTCAGTTAATGTTCGTTCTGGTATAAATAATAAAGGTTTAGAAGAATATTTAGAACAAAGAATTTACGAAGAAGAGGCCGAATTAGATTCTAGTTCAGTGACGAATTTAGCTGATCCTGAAAAGCCTTTAAGTGTTTTTTCAAGAGTGATTAAAGAAGTAGGTAAAGGGAAAGTATTTATACAGCCTAAAGAATTTTTTCCTTTAAGAGAAAATCCTTTTACTCAGGAGAAAAGATTTTTACCGATTGAGATTGCTAATGATAGAGCAATTAGGTCTTCTATTCAGTTTAAAGTGCCAGAAGGTTATGAAATTACGTCGTTCCCAGAAGTTCTAAACATTACATTGCCTAGTAAAATTGGTAAATTTACTTTCATCTCTAAAAAGTCATTTGACAGGGAACTTCAGATGATGATCATGTTTAACTTAAAGAAGGTTACAGTAAACCCAGAATATTATCAATACTTCAGGGAGTTTTATATACAGCTTTTAGCTAAACTCAATGAATCTATTGTGATTTCACCCGTTAAGGGAGAATTAAATCAATAGAAATAAAAAAGCGTTACGAAGTCTAAACCTCGTAACGCTTTTTTTAGTCATTATATCTATTACATAAATCCATCTCTTTGGATAGGCATACTCATACAGTGAGAACCTCCTCTAGCTCTTGAAAGTTCAGCTGATGGAAGCAGAATCAATGTATTTTCTACATCATCTGGGTGGAGTTCTTCACAGTCAAAAAGTTCTAGAAGCTTTGATACTTCAATAACTTTCATTCCTGCATTTTCTATAGCTTGAATAGTTTTGTCATTTCTGTCATAACCAATAACAACACCCTCTTTCAAAGCCAACATATTACAAGAGTCAGTCCATTGCTCTCTTCTTCCGTAAGGGAATTCCTTATTACCAGAATAGATGATTTTCGCATTTGTATTACAACCAAGATCATATCTTGTGATATGGTGTAATAATGATTCAAGATGCTCAAATCTGATTGGATCACTATAATCTTTTCCTTTTACATATTGGAAGATTTCTAAGTGGAAACGTCCATCAGGTTCATGAAGTCCGACCATCTCATTATCTCCAAAATCAGTGTTAGCTCCTGAGAATTCTCCGAACATTACCCAAGTATCTCTCTTGATCTGTGTGAATACAGTATCAATATGCATACAAGAACGGTGAGCAGGAATCTTGATTACCGTAACTTTTTCAACCAAGTCACGTGCATGAAGTTCTTTAACCACTCTTTCAGCAGCATAAGAAGAAGTTCTTTCACTAACACCAATCAGAACGTGATTAGGTGCAACCATCATAACATCACCACCTTCAAGCGTGATTCTACGGTGATCTTGTTCATCTTCTTCTAATAGGAAGAAACCTGGCTGATCTTCAATTTCAATCACATTATTCTTGATAGAATTGAAAATTGGGTGATGGAAAAAGATGTGACGCATAATAATTGACTCTCTTGTACGAGCCAATTTAGCTGGTCTGTTCAATAAGATATGGTCTTTAATAGTGATTCCGACATCACGAGTAAAGATCAAGTTTGGAACAGGTGGGAACAGCATCTCTTTTTCTGGCGTAAGACCTGAAATCAATGTTCTAGATAAAGCCAAAGAAGACATTTCCATCAATTGAAGTTGCTTTCTGTAAGAAACACCTTCATGCGTACAAATTGATGCCACAATACGCTCTCTAATAGTTGGGTTATCCAACACTTGAGACAATAGGTATTGTGGGTCAAGTACTTTCTTTGAATTGTAGTAGTTAGGGTGATCTGGTTTGTAGAAACTACGATCCTCATCTGAATCTACTTCTGACATTCTTCCATGAATGTTTTCATAATCCAAGAAGTATAGTAGAAGTTTCAAATAATAGTCATACTCATTTTTACGCATTGTATCTAGGTGAATGATATCATCAAACAACCAGTCTTGCGCTTTCATAGGGATGACTTTACCGAGACCTTCATCTGGACTATGAATTAATAACCTTTTAAGTGTTCCTATTTCTGAGTCAACAAAAATAGGAGATGGATTCAATTGAGGTTCCATAACGTATAAAGAGTAAATAAGTTAATGTGAGAAGGATGTTTATCAGTCAAATAATAGCATTTGGCTATTTTTAGCTTTATCCTATTATAACTAACGTGAATTAAAATGATTTGTTAAATCAAGTTTGTTTTATTAAGAAATAACCCTTCTTCTCCGTTTTAATTAAACACAAGTTATTAACGTTCCTTTAAATTTTATATTTCACATCGAACTAAAAATATTTTTTTGAAAAAAATACACGTAAAATTTACACTAAAAGAGTTTATATCTTATGTTTGCATCAAGATATTTCATGTTTAAAGTAATTAGTATAGTTTTTAGATTAAATATTCCTTTTTCAAGGTAGTATTTACAACCAGAAATAGATACGTAATATTTTCATTTTCAACTCATTAAAATTTCAAATTTTTAGATAAATTTAAACAATGATGAAAGTCATTAATCGTTAATTATCTATTCAATGTCGATGATAATAATTGGTCAATTTGATAAAGTTGATCTAGTAAAAATTTTAATACACAGCAGAAACAACACAGAAATCAACTGTAATATTCTTACGCAACACTACTAAATACTTAATTAATTTAAACAACAACCATCATGACAGAGATTAACAAACTGAATACTCAGAACCTTAATGCTGTTAAGCAAGTGAAGATGAACCTACCAGTAGCTGAATTGGTAGAAGAAGCACTTAAAAATAATGAAGGCGTTTTAGCCGATACGGGTGCTTTTATGTGTGATACAGGCAAATTCACAGGTCGTTCTCCACAAGATAGATTCTTGGTTAAAGACGATGCAACAGCGAATGTTTGGTGGGGTAATATTAATATCCCATTTGAAGGAGCTAAGTTCAAATCTTTGCATGCTAAAGTCTGGGATTACATCAATGAGAATGACAAGAAATTGTACGTTCGAGATATGTACGCAGGTGCAGATGTTAATCATAGGCTAAAAGTGAGAGTGATTACTACTTTGGCATCAGTTAATCACTTTGTGTCTAATATGTTTATCCAACCTTCAGCTGAAGAGTTAGTTGGTTTTGAGCCTGATTGGGTAGTCGTTCAAGTTCCTGAATTTGAGGCAGACCCAGAAGTAGATGGTACAAGACAAGGTAATTTTGCAATTGCCGATTTTACTGAACAATGTATTATTATTGGTGGTACACGTTATACTGGTGAGATTAAGAAAGGAATCTTCTCAGTGTTGAACGCATTACTTCCTGAAAGAGATGTACTTCCGATGCACTGTTCTGCTAATGAAGGCAAAGATGGCGATGCAGCCGTATTCTTTGGACTGTCTGGTACAGGTAAAACGACGCTTTCAGCAGACCCTAATCGTTTACTTATCGGAGATGATGAGCACGGTTGGACTGAAAGTGGTATTTTCAACTTTGAAGGTGGATGCTATGCAAAAACTATTGACTTGTCGCAGAAAAAAGAACCTGAAATTTGGGATGCGATTAAGTTTGGTGCTACACTAGAAAACACTCGTTTCTTTGAAGGAACAAGAACGGTGGATTATGAAAACGTATCTGTTACCCAAAACACACGTACGTCTTATCCATTAGAGCACATTGAAAATGTGAAAATTCCATCAGTAAGTACGCACCCTAAGAATATTTTCTTCTTGACTTGTGATGCTTACGGTATTTTGCCTCCAATTTCAAAATTGACTAAAGCACAAGCAATGTACCACTTTATGTCTGGTTATACGGCACAAGTAGCGGGTACAGAAGTAGGTATTACAGAGCCAAAACCAGTATTCTCAGCTTGTTTTGGAGCGCCATTTATGCCGCTTCATCCTTCTAAGTATGCTGAAATGCTAGGTCAGAAAATGGAGCAGTTTGATACAAATATATGGTTGATTAACACAGGTTGGGCTGCAGGACCTTACGGTAAGTGTGATCGTATGAAATTGAGATATACAAGAGCAATGATTACAGCTGCTTTGGAAGGAAAGTTAGCAAACGTTGAGTTTACAGAAGACTCAATCTTTGGAGTTCAAATTCCTAATGAAGTAGAAGGAGTACCATCAGAAGTACTAAGACCTAAAGCTCAATGGGAAGCAAATGGAATTGAAGGTTACGAAGAAGCGGCTAAGAACCTAGCTGAAAAATTCGTGGCAAACTTCAAGAAATTTGAAGAAGGAACATCTGCTGATATTCTTGCAGGAGCGCCTAAAGCACTATAAATTCAATATTACAGAATTAAAAGCTCAACTTCGGTTGGGCTTTTTTTATACCCAATCATTCCAACAACTTTTGAAATAGAGGTGTTTTTAAGAGAAAAATTAAAGTATGGAATACTCAAGTTTAGAGTTATTGAAACAAGACTACTGGCTTTTTGAAGATGATCATTTGAGCTTACGGCTTTATCCTCATTTTTACGATGATAAAGAAAGTTTAGCGCATTTCGATCTGTTGAAAAATACGATTGATTGGAAAACAGAAAAAATTAAAATCTTTGGAAAAGAACATTTAGTACCTAGAGTAGTCGCTTGGCAAGGAGAGGAAGGAGTGAAGTATAAATATTCTGGAGTATTACATAAGGCAGTAGGATGGTCTTCTGAAATTGAAGACATAAAAAATAAAATAGAATCCGAAACTAGAACAAAATATAACAGTGTGTTATTAAATAGGTATAGAGGAGGAAGTGATAAAATGGGTTGGCATTCAGATGATGAAAAAGAGTTAGGAGTAAATCCTGTTATCGCATCTTTAACTTTTGGAGCTGTTAGAAGATTTGATTTTAAAGAAAAAGTGAAGGAAAACCCTAAATCTTTGAAGCTACATCTGCCATCGGGTAGTTTATTGATAATGGAAGGTGAAACGCAACATTATTGGAAACACCAGATTCCGCAACAAAAGAAAGTAGAAGAGGAGCGAATTAATCTTACCTTTAGACTGATAAAAGCATAAAAAAAAAGCCACTTCATTAAGAAGTGGCTTTCGTATTTCAATTCTTGATTGGTTTAGAAGATATATCTCAAACCAATTTGCATTTGCCATTTTGACAAGATAGAAACATCATCGTTGAATGTTTCTGTAAGTTCAGTGTCAAATGAATAAGTCGGGATATTTGTACCTTCTTGGTATCCTTCAAAAGTAATTGGAGTTCTTGTCGATGGTAATTTTCTTACACCCCAGTCAGAGTTTAACATATTACCAAAATTCAAGACATCAACAGACAATTGAATAGTATTTGTTTTGTCTCCTACTTTGAAGTTATAATCTTGAAGTAATCTTACGTCAAATTGAGTGTACCAAGGAAGCATAGCGCCGTTACGCTCAGCGTAGTCACCTCTTCTTTCACTTAGGTACTCATCTTGCTCTATGAATTGATTCAAAGCATTCCACTGTTCTGTAGGTGTCGCTGTATTAGCTTCAGTGCTTACAAGAACGATTTCATCTTCTGATGCAGGAACATAAATCAAATCATTATTTGCGATAGCATCTCTGTTCATGTCACCAGCATAAGTGTAAGAGTATCTGTTACCTCTTGCAATTTCACCAAACATAGAGATTGATGTTGCATGACGACCATTTCCGTATGTTTTCTTGTAACCTACAGAAGTGATGAAACGGTGTTGTAAACCGTAACGAGAGTTTGCAAACTGAGATTGGTTAGGGTCACCTACTACAGGGTTTCTTTGGAATGCATCAGCAGCAATCTCAGCAGGGATTGATGTGTAGTCCATTGATTCCATGTAAGTATATGCTGCACTTGCGAATAAACCAAAGTCAAATACTTTTTGTATCTGTCCTGTCAAAGAGTACTGGTGTCCTTCGTCTACGTTTTCTAGTACAATTGCTCCTGCTTCTAAGAATTGTGGATCATCCATATTAGCAGCGTATTCAGAGCTAGAATATAAGTTTGTTTCGTGGAAACCTGCGAAAATTGCTCTGTTGTCACCTTTACCTTCTGCATTTTGAGAAGGAGCAGCCATATTGTAGTTTCTGTGAACTACAGCGTTGATATCTTTAGAGATAATACCTTCTAGTGTAACAGACCATCCATTTGCGAATTTCTTATCCCATGCTAGGTTTGTTTTCCAAACTTGAGGGAATCTGAAATCATCCTCTGTGTCATTCACTTGGAAAGTATAGAAAGGATCAATTTTAGGGTTTGAAGCTTGGTTTCCTAACCATACAAAAGGAATACGACCAGTGAAAATACCTGTACCACCTCTTACCACTGATGATTGATCACCTTTTACATCATAGTTGAAGCCAACTCTTGGAGACCAAAGTGGTCTTGCTGTAGGGAATGTTGAAGGATCTACATTTTTACCATCTTTCCATCCGTCAAAACCTTTTGTAACTGGGTCTTCAGCAATTTCTGATAAATAGATAGGCATATCCATTCTTACCCCCATAGTTACATCTAACTTGTCAGAAACATTCCACTCATCTTGTAAATAGAAAGCGATTTGAGCTACATCTACTTCAGCCATTGCGTAAGGAGCATTTTGTGAAGCTACATCATTTCTGTAATCTACAGTATAATAGTCTCCAGTAAATGTGTTGTATGCTCTGTCTGCTAAAAAGTCGTCAACATTTTGGAATGTATGACCTGGGTAGTAGAACAAGTTGAATGAGTTATTGAACTGGAATACCTCAGCATTGAAACCAGCTGTCAATGTGTGATTATCCATGTACATTGTGAAGTCATCTCTCAATTGGAAGATATCTTGATCCAATACATTGTTTGTTGAGAACATCTCCGAACCAGCAGTAAGAGAAATTTGTCCGTTTGCGTCTAAGATATCAATTACTGGGAATGGCTCTGACCAAGGCATTCTTTTATCTCTGAATCTAGAGTATGTTACTTGGAATTTGTTTGAGGCAGTATTTCCAAAACGAGAGTTCAATTCTGCAACCCAAGAGTCGATGTTGTTGTGAATTGCGTAAGATGAGTTCGAGAAAGGAAGACGGTAAGGTTGAGGACCACGACCACCAATTGCTTCAGGGTGAGGCAAAACATCTTTCCATGCTCTTAGCATATTGTAACGGAAAGAAGCATTGTGGTTATCATTGATGTTCCAATCCAATTTGATTAGAAGCTTCTCATTTTCTTTACCGTGATTGTAGTTTTCAAACTCACCTGCATCGTAATCCCATTTATCCATGAAATGGTTCTTCACAGCCATAGCATCAGCATATTGAACAGAAGTTACGTTTGAACCTTCTCTACCTTCTTTTGCAGCCACAAAACCGTGAGCTAAACCTTCTGCTCTTTCAATTTCTCCGTTGACGAAGAAGAAAAGTTTATTCTTGATGATTGGACCACCTAAAGAAAGACCTGATTGAGTGGTACTATAATTTAGGTTTTCGATAGTAGTTCCAGATACTTTATTACCAATCATATTTTCATTTCTGAAGAAGTGGTAGGCAGTACCTTTGAATTCGTTTGTACCTGATTTAGTAACGGCGTTTACACCCGCACCTGTAAATCCACTTTGTCTAACATCAAATGGTGCTAAAGTTACTTGAACTTGCTCGATAGCATCTAACGATACTGGTTGAGCATCAGCCTGTCCACCAGGCGTAGAAACGTCCAAACCAAATGAGTTGTTGAAGATAGATCCATCCAACGAAAAGTTGTTGTAAAGATTATTTCTACCTCCGAAGCTGTTTCCGTCAGATTGAGGAGTTAAACGAGTAAAATCAGCAGTAGAACGGCTAATTGAAGGTAAAACTTTAATAGTTTCACTGTCAATACTAGTAGCAGCACCTGTTCTTTCACCATCAGCAGAAGCTGTTACTTCAATCTCTGTAAGTGTTTCAGCATCAGCTGCAAGGTTTGCATTCATTCTGAATTTCTTACCCAATTGTAAAGTGATACCTTCTTGAGTAAATTGTTGGAAACCAATGTAAGATACAGTAATTGTATAAGGTCCTCCAACTCTCATGTTTGGAATATCGTATCTACCATCAGCACGTGTAGCGACACCGTACTTAGTTCCAGATGGAGTGTGAAGAGCAATTACAGTAGCTCCTGGTAGTGGTTCTCCATCAGCATCTTTTACCAAACCTGATAAGGCTGATGTTGTGGACTGTGCAAAGGCAGTCGACGTTAGTAAGATTAGTGTAAATAAAGTTGCAAAAAAGTGTGTAAACTTTCGCATGATCAAGAATTGACGAGTTTAATATTTATTAACAGCGCAAAAATAAAACTTAATGTTTGAATAATACAAATAAACGTAAATGAGTAACTTGTAAATGCAGTGTTGTTATATTGTATTATATTATGAAGATGAATGTTTATTCATTGTTAACGTAGGGTGAACGCGATATTATCTTAATATTTTAAAAAAAAATAAAGAATTAAATCTAAGTGGATTATGAATTTAGCAAAACAGCTATCAGAGTTGAAAAAAAGTTTCAAAGAGTTAAAAAAAATTAATGAAGAACTCTTCAATAGGTATACAAATCTCGTCTTATCTAAGGATGTTACAATTGAAAAATCACTTGGTTCAAATATAAATAATGCAAAAATAAGTATTGAAGATGTAGAGCGTTCTATCCAAAAAATCACTTCAGAAATAGAGTCTTTTTCTAATTACTCTTACCAAGAAGGGGAAACTACTGATCAGATGCTTCATCGTATGCAGCAGAAAAGAACCCTTGAAGAAAAAGAAGATTTATATACTAAAGAAATAAATGATCTGGATCAAAAAGTGAATATGGTGTATACTGTTTTAAAAGAGGTCGAAAAGGAACTTGATAAATACAAAAAAGCTGATGCGCTTGAAGCTTTGAAGCAAAGAATTAAACAGAATAAGGTTTAGTAAAAAATAGTTTAAATAACGGTTTTATCATTTTTTTTGTGTTTTAAATACATTTTATGATTTAAAAATAATCAATTAAATAATTGATATACAGTATTTAAGTGTTGTATAGTTGTTGGTGTGTATTTGTGTAACCGCATTAATGTAATGTATATGTGTTCGAATAATATTACCTTTGGTTTAGTAAATAAATCATAACAGGGCCAATGAACGAATATTCATATATAGCAAACGCACATGGCGCTTACATAGATGAACTCTATGAAGCTTACCAAGCAGACCCAAGTTCAGTAGATCAGACTTGGAAGTATTTTTTTGAAGGTTTCAATTTTTCTCTTAAAAAATACGGAGAAGAAATCGTTGATGGAGCTGAAGTAACTACGGGTGGTGGTCTTAGTTTTGAGACACTACGTAAAGAAGTTGCCGTACGTCAGTTGATTAATGGTTACCGTTCAAGAGGACATTTGCAGTCTACTACAAACCCAGTACGAGATAGAAAAGATCGTAAAGCACGTTTAGAGTTGTCTGATTACGGACTAACGGAGGCTGATCTTGATACAGAGTTTACTGCAGGAGAGTATTTGGGACTTGGAAAAGCAAAGCTGAAAGATATTATTGCTGCCTTGAAGAAAATCTATGAAGGCACAATGGGTTTTGAATATATGGCTATTCGTGAGCCAGATGTTCTTGAATGGTTCCAGAAAAAAGTAGAGACAGAGCGTCTTAATTTCAACTTGAGTCCAGAAGAGAAGAAGAGAATTCTTACAAAATTAAATGAAGCAGTTGTTTTTGAGAATTTCTTGCATACAAAATATGTAGGTCAAAAACGTTTCTCACTAGAAGGTGGTGAATCTACAATTCCTGCATTAGATACAATCATTAATGAAGGTGCTAAGCATGGATTGGAAGAAGTAATCATCGGTATGGCTCACCGTGGTCGTCTGAACGTTCTGACAAACATCATGGGGAAAACTTATGAAGAAGTTTTCAATGAGTTTGAAGGAAACGGTATTCCAGAGCAGACAATGGGAGATGGAGATGTGAAATACCACTTAGGTTTCAAATCTCAAGTTACAACTCCTACAGGTCAGAAAGTGAAGTTGAACTTGGCAGCCAACCCTTCTCACTTGGAAGCTGTAGACCCTGTTGTTATCGGACAGGTAAGAGCGAAAAGAGATACACTTTATGATCGTGATTCTAAAAAGATTCTTCCAATCTTGATACATGGTGATGCGGCAATCGCAGGACAAGGTGTTGTTTATGAAACAGTACAAATGTCTAACCTAAAAGGTTACCAAGTAGGGGGGACAATTCACTTCGTAATTAATAATCAAGTAGGCTTTACAACAGACTTTGAAGATGCTCGTTCTTCAATTTATTGCACAGATGTTGCAAAACTTGTAGAGGCTCCAACAATTCACGTAAATGGTGATGACCCTGAAGCTGTAGCATTCGCTATGAAATTGGCGATTGAATTCCGTCAGAAATATCAAAGAGATGTTTTTGTAGATATGGTATGCTACCGTCGTCACGGACACAACGAAAGTGATGAGCCTAAGTTTACACAGCCTAAACTTTATAATTCGATTTCTAAGCACGCGAACCCTCGTGAGCTTTATAATAAAGAACTTTTATCGAGAGGTGAAGTAGATGCACAGCTTGCAAAACAAATGGATAAAGAGTTTAGAAAGCTCTTGAATGACCGTTTGAATGAAGTAAGACAAAATCCACTTCCATATAAACCTCAGCCACTAGAAGTTCAATGGAAACAACTAAGATTTGCTACAGATGAAGATTTCTTAGAGTCTCCAGATACAAGTATTTCAGAAGATACAATTAGCTTAGTAGGTCATGCTTTGACTACTATCCCAGAAAACTTCAAACCATTGAAGCAAATTGAAAAGCTTCTGAAAGACCGTAAAAAGTCATTCTTTGAAGAAAAGAAATTTAACTGGGCAGCTGCTGAACTTTTAGCGTATGGTTCACTTCTTTTAGATCAGAAGAAAGTAAGAATCAGTGGTCAAGATGTGCAACGTGGTACGTTCTCTCACCGTCATGCAGTATTGAATGATGCAGAGACAAATGAAAAGCACTACAGCTTGTCACACATCAGTAAGCTTCAAGGTGAATTTACAATTCACAATTCATTGCTTTCAGAGTACGGTGTATTAGGTTTTGAGTATGGCTATGCTAGTGCAAATCCTAATATCTTGAACGTTTGGGAAGCTCAGTTTGGTGATTTTGCCAATGGCGCTCAAACAATGATTGACCAATTCATTACTTCAGCTGAATCAAAATGGAGTACAATGAATGGTTTGGTGATGTTACTTCCTCATGGTTATGAAGGTCAAGGTCCTGAACACTCAAATGCTAGACCTGAGCGTTTCTTGCAATTGGCTGCAGAGAATAATGTAGTGATTGCTAACTGTACAACACCTGCTAACTTCTTCCACATCCTTAGACGTCAGTTGACTTGGGATTTCAGAAAGCCATTGATCGTAATGACTCCTAAATCCCTTTTGAGACACCCTAAAGTTGTTTCATCAATTGAAGATTTCACGGATAACAAATTCCAAGAAGTTTATGATGATTCTTATGTGGCAAGAAGCAAGTCTAAAGTAAAGAGAGTATTGCTATGTAGCGGTAAGATTTACTATGACTTACTTGAAAAGCAACAACAAGATAAACGCAAAGATGTAGCGATTGTAAGAATCGAGCAATTACATCCGTTCCCAGAAGTGAAATTGGATAAAATTATAGATGCTTATAAGAATATGGAAGAGTTGTATTGGGTACAGGAAGAGCCTGTAAACATGGGAGCTTGGACATACATCTATAGAGCGTACATGAATATGGACCGTCGTCGTCAGATGCAAATTAAGGCACGTAAACCAAGTGCTTCTCCTGCTACAGGATTTGCGAAAATGCACGCGAAGGAACAAGAAAATATTGTAAATGCTTCTTTTGAATAGGAGAAGCTTTCAAATACCTTAGAAATCCTTCTATCCTGACTTGATTTTTTATCATTAAAATAGAAGGATTTCAAAAAGGCTTGATAGCTTTGTGTGAGTTTATACCTAAAAGAAGAGACGATATGATTATTAAAGAAATTAAGCACGGGTCAGAGGATTACAAAAGAACAGTGGAATTAAGAGATGCCGTTCTCAGAAAGCCATTAAATCTTGAATTCTCTGCTGAAGAGTTGGATAATGAATTCGACAGTTTTCATTTAGCAGCTTTAAATGATCATGATGAGGTAGTTGGTTGCTTGGTTTTACAGCCATTAGAAAATCAACAAATCAAAATGAGGCAAGTAGCCATCCGTGAAGATTTTCAAGGGAAAGGATTAGGTAAAGTTTTAGTCAACTTTTCGGAAGTTTTCTCATACGAGCAAGACTTTAATGAAATGATTGTGCATTCTCGTGATGTAGCAATGGGTTTCTACGAGAAGTTAGGTTACACAAAGGTAGGAGAGCCTTTCGAAGAAGTTGGAATTAAACACTTCCGACTCGAAAAGAAATTATAAATAAGAAATTTTTACAGCGTCAATAAACAAAAGCATTATGAGTTTTGAAATGAAAGTCCCTGCGGTAGGCGAGTCGATTACCGAGGTGACCATCGCAAGCTGGATGAAAAGCGAAGGGGATTTTGTAGAACAAGATGAAATAATCTGTGAGCTAGAGTCTGATAAGGCTACTTTTGAATTAGCGGCAGAAACATCAGGTAAATTATCTATTGTTGCACAAGAAGGTGATACACTGCCTATTGGCGCTGTGATTTGTAAGATAGAAGCAAGTGTAGGAGAGCCAGTAGCTGAAGCAGTAGGAGCAGATGCATCTGTAGTAGAAGATGCTGCACCAGTAGCTGCTGCACCAGCGGAAGGACCAAAAGCAACTGGCGAAGTTGTGGAAATGAATGTGCCAACTGTAGGAGAGTCAATTACTGAAGTTACGATTGCAACTTGGTCAAAAGAAGATGGAGAGTTTGTGGAAGCAGACGAACTTCTTTGTGAAATAGAATCAGATAAGGCAACATTTGAGCTAATGTCTGAGCACAGTGGTATTGTCAGAATTGTAGCACAAGAAGGTGATACGGTTGAAGTAGGGCAATTAATCTGTAAAATTGAGGTGATGGAAGGGGGAGCACCTGCAGCTCCTCAAGCAGAAGCTCAAGCATCAGCAGCTCCAACATCAGTAAATGGTGATGCAAATTATGCAACAGGTCATGCTTCTCCAGCAGCTAAGAAAATCTTGGATGAGAAAGGCATCGATGCTAGTCAAGTTCAAGGTAGTGGCGTAAATGGTAGAATTACGAAAGAAGATGCTCTTAAGGCTGAAAAACAAGCTCCAGCACCTGCACCAGCTAAAACGGCTGCTAAATCTGAAGCTCCTGCCCCAGTAGCAGCTCCTTCTGGAGATCGTGAAGTTTCACGTGAAAAAATGTCTTCGATGCGTCGTACAATTGCTAAGCGTTTAGTTTCTGTAAAGAACGAAACGGCAATGCTTACGACTTTCAACGAAGTTGACATGAAGCCAATCATGGACATCCGTAAGAAGTACAAGGATATGTTCAAAGAGAAATATGAGGTTGGTTTAGGATTCATGTCTTTCTTTACAAAAGCAGTTACAGTAGCACTTCAAGAGTGGCCAGCTGTAAATGCTCAGATTGATGGTAATGAAATTTTATACAGTAACTTCTGTGATGTTTCTATTGCCGTTTCTACACCAAAAGGTTTGGTAGTACCAGTGATCAGAAATGCTGAAAAACTATCTTTCAACGGTGTGGAATCTGAAATCATTAGACTTGCTAAAAGAGCAAGAGATGGTAAGTTGTCTATCGATGAGATGATGGGAGGTACATTCACAATTACGAATGGTGGTGTATTTGGATCTATGCTTTCTACTCCAATTATCAATGCTCCGCAATCTGCAATTTTAGGAATGCATAACATCGTAGAAAGACCAGTAGCGATCAATGGTCAAGTAGAAATTCGCCCAATTATGTATGTGGCACTTTCTTACGATCACCGTATCATTGACGGTCGAGAATCTGTAAGTTTCTTGAAACGTGTAAAAGAGTTGTTGGAAGATCCAACTCGTCTATTACTAGGTGTCTAATTTTTTAGCATCTAAAATCAAGAAATTATTTTTTTACCATTAAATCTATAACTAAATGAATTACGACGTTACAGTCATTGGTTCGGGACCTGGTGGATATGTTGCAGCTATTCGTTTTGCACAACTAGGGTTTAAAACTGCATTGATTGAAAAATATAATGCACTCGGAGGTACATGTCTAAATGTAGGCTGTATTCCTTCAAAAGCATTGCTTGATTCTTCAGAGCATTATCATCAAGCACTTCACAAATTTGAAAAGCACGGAATCAAAGTTGAAGGTTTAGGCATTGATTTCGGTCGTATGATCGAGAGAAAACGTGAAGTTGTGAAGCAGATGAACAAAGGAGTTGAGTTCTTGATGAAAAAGAACAAAATCGATGTTCACTACGGATTCGGTTCATTTGTCGATAAAAATACAGTGAAAGTTTCTAAAGAAGATGGTTCTGAAGAAACTTTTACTTCTGAGAATATTGTGATTGCAACTGGTTCTAAACCAATCATTATTCCAGGAGTTGAGTATGATAAAAAGCGCGTAATTACATCAACTGAAGCTCTTGAATTAGACGAAATTCCAAAGAAACTAGTAATTATTGGTGGAGGAGTTATCGGCCTTGAGCTTGGTTCAGTATATGCTAGATTGGGTACTGAAGTATCAGTAGTAGAATTTACTGATAGCCTAATCCCAGGCATGGATAAGTCTTTGGGTAAAGAGCTACAAAGAGTATTGAAGAAAGAAGGATTTAAATTTAACTTCAATACAAAAGTAACTTCTGCCAAAACAGAAGACGATGTAGTTAAGATTACTGCAGAAGATATGAAAAAAGGCAAATCTTTAGAGATTGAGGCTGATTACTGTCTAGTATCTGTAGGTCGTCGTCCTTATACGGATAAACTTGGTCTTGAAAATGCAGGTGTGAAACTTGATGATAGAGGTCGAGTAGAAGTGAATGCAAATCTTCAAACTAATGTAGAGAATATCTATGCTATTGGTGATGTAGTCAAAGGTGCGATGCTTGCTCACAAAGCGGAGGAAGAAGGTATGTTTGTTGCAGAGCTATTAGCAGGTCAGAAGCCTCACATTAACTACAAATTGATTCCAGGTGTTGTTTACACTTGGCCAGAAGTAGCAGGTGTAGGTTATACTGAAGAAGAACTGAAAGCCGAAGGAAGAAAGTACAAAACTGGTTCATTCTCTTTTAGAGCTTCAGGTAGAGCTGTAGCAAGTATGGATGTAGATGGTTTTGTAAAAGTAATTGCAGATGAAGCCACTGACGAAATTTTAGGAATGCACATGATTGGCCCACGTGTTGCAGACTTGATTTCTGAAGGTGTAGTCGCGATGGAATACAGAGCGTCTGCAGAAGATGTTTCTCGTATGTCACATGCTCACCCTACATTTACGGAAGCAATTAAAGAAGCTTGTTTGGCTGCTACAGAAGACAGAGCACTTCATGCTTAATGAGAATATGAATTTTTGAAAATTATATAAGCTGTCTTTTTCCCAAAAGGCAGCTTTATATTTATTATAAATTGGATAAATTTAAATTAACCTAACTTATATAACTTGCGTAATTCAAAGTAGAAATACCTTATTATATAAGTTGGTGAGATTGATTTATCCATAGGATTAATCAAAATCAACACAGACTATTAAACCGTAACATTATGAAATTTTTTATCGATACAGCTAATCTTGAGGAGATTAAGGAAGCACACGCATTAGGCGTATTGGATGGAGTTACTACTAACCCATCGCTAATGGCAAAAGAAGGGATTGTAGGTGCTGAAAATATCAAAGCTCATTACAAAGCAATTTGTGATATTGTGGAAGATAAAGTTAGTGCTGAAGTTTTATCTACTTCTTATGAGGAGATGATTAAAGAAGGGGAGGAGTTAGCTGCAATCGATCCAAAGATTGTTGTGAAAATCCCAATGATCAAAGATGGTGTTAAGGCTATCAAATATTTCTCTGATAAAGGAATTCGTACTAACTGTACATTAGTTTTTTCTGTAGGTCAAGCTATTTTGGCTGCAAAAGCTGGAGCAACTTATGTTTCTCCATTTATTGGTCGTTTGGATGATATCTCATCTGATGGTCTGCAGTTGATTGAAGATATCGTTACTGTTTATGGTAACTTCGGATTCACAACAGAAGTTCTTGCGGCTTCAGTAAGACACGTCATGCATTTGGTTGATTGTGCTAGACTAGGAGCAGATGTTGCAACTTGTCCATTGAACGTGATCAATGGTTTGCTGAAACACCCACTTACTGATAGTGGACTTGAGAAATTCTTAGCTGACGCTCAAAAGTTATCATAAAATAGGTTCCTCTCTCGATTTGGGAGAGGAATTTCTTTTACATTAAATTTAACTATATGCGAAAAGGAATAAATATTCATAAAAAAAGGTTGTCTTAATTTTAAAGACAACCTCAAGAATGTTTAATAAATCTTTTTTACCTCTTTCTTTAACTCGGAGAGGGCTTGATCAATAATTTGAAATTCTGATTGAATGATAATTTCAAATACTTTTTTGCTCAGTTCATAAGCTGATTGATCAGATTTCAATTCTTTTCCTGCTTGATTGATAAGAGCAATAGTTTCTTCAGTTCCTTGCTTAATTAAAGCCCAAGAGCCTTCTTCTAAATATATTTGCTGACTACAATTATAATTGTATTCATTTCTAATCTCATTCACTAAAACAGCTTGGAAATCGCTCACAGTATCTGCACTACCATTTAACCTCATGATAAGATTATTTGGAGTTATTCTTTCCAAATAAAGGGTCATTCTTTCATAAGCCTGTAAACGGAGTTCCGTAATTTGCTCTTTCGGAGAAGCATTTAACTTTTGAAGTTCACTAGCAACCTGCTTTTCCATCATTGTTTTTACAACTAGAAACATCCCATATACAGCCAAGGCTGCAGGTAGACTCATCTGCACAAAATCCAACATTAACTCCATGGTCATTGTCATTTAGAATATTACAAAAAATTCAAGTCCGAATATAATGAATCAAAAAGTAAATATGTCTATGCAGAACTAAAGAATTATCACTTCTATTTCATTTATGAAAAATAAATAATTGAGTTAAATAGAAAAAAGTTAGTATAGGAAGTCTTTGTTTATAGAAATAAAAAATGCTCATACCTTTCAGCATGAGCATTTTCATTAACTATGTATTTTATTAAACGATAGTGCCTACTTCGTTTAAGATCTCAATCTTATTTCTTATTAAGCCCTTGAGTTGAATGAGTTGTTCTTTTACTTCATTTTGAAGTTGAATTAAGTCAGTTTTATTTAATTCATCTCTATCAACTTGATTTAGTTTATTGATAATTAGCTTTTGATTTAAAGTCTCTAAAGTGCTTTTCATGCTATGTCTAATGAATGAAATCACATCTAGATCTTTATTTGTGATAGCAGTCAATAAATCATTTTCATAACCATCAAATTCTTTCAGCATCAAACTTAATAAAACTCTGTAATCCTCTTTATTATCAATAAATAAGACATCTAATGTTGAAAAAATGTCAACATCATTCTGTTTTGGAGTTTCTACTTTTGTTGCTTGTTTCTTTTTATCTTCGTTATGAAGAATGAAAATATCTTTAAGCTTATCAGGATCGATTGGTTTAGGTAGATAGCCATTCATTCCCGCTTCTTCATATTTGTTTTTACTATGCTCATAGGTGTTGGCCGTAACCGCATAGATTGGGACATTCTTTGCGAATTCAGAATCTAACATTCTGATATCTTTTGAAACTTCATAGCCGTCTTTACCAGGCATTCTAATATCCATCAGAATGACATCGTATATATTACTTTCCAGAAGTTTCATGCATTCTTCTCCTTCAGATGCAATATCAAGCTTAATTCCCCAGTTGGAGCAGAAGCCTTTCATCAAAAATTGATTTGGTCCAATATCTTCAACATATAGAACACTCAAATCTTTAAACTCTTCAGAGGATTGATTTTCACTTTCATCGGAAACAATTTCTTCTTTTTCTTCTTCCAGGTCATAAGGAAGTTTTATGATGAATGTTGTCCCTTCTGCTTCTTTACTTTTTAAGTCTAGAGTTCCGTTATGGAATTCAACTAGATTTTTCGTGATACTAAGTCCTAATCCTGTACCTCCAAATTTTCTGAAAGTAGATTTTTCAGCCTGTCGGAAAGGTTCAAATATTTGCCCTTGCATATCTTGTGGAATTCCGATACCAGAGTCTTTAATCTCAAACTCTAGAATAATTGTATTCTCTTTTCTTTCCACAAGTTTCACCATAATACAAACTTCACCTTGTTCAGTGAATTTGATGGCGTTACTGACGATATTATTTAGGATTTGTGAAAGTCTAGTTTCATCACCTTTAATATTTTGAGGGATATTAGAATCAATGAAAGTGAAGAATCTGATTTGTTTATCTTTAGCTTTTGGCTCAAATAGTTTTTGAGTTTGTTCGATGAGCTGATAAATATTAAAGCTTTTTGATTCTAGTTGTAGCATCCCTGCTTCTAACTTCGATAAATCTAAGGTGTCGTTTATAAGACTTAATAATTTATTGGAAGAATAAACCAATGTATCAATGAGTTCTTTCTGATCGTCTCTTGGAGATTTACTTTCAAGTAAATGCGCCATTCCAATAATGGCATTTAAAGGAGTTCTCAATTCATGAGTGATCACAGATATATACCTATTTTTCTCAACGACTGTACTTTTAACTTCTTGTTCCAGTTCTGAGATTTTCATTTGAAGGGATTGACCTGAGTTATTATTCTTTTTCAATAACTCATTTTCAGTTTTCAATTCCTCAATTTCTTCGATTAGAGTATTAATATCTTGTGCGTACTTCATTTGTTATGAGCTGGCGTTTAATTGATATTACTAATCTATGATCATTACCAATTTTTCATTTGGTTAAGGTAATGAGGAACTTACGGATGAAAGGATTTTGGTTTTGATCTGTTTTGAGTTAGAAGAAAAATGAATTTTACAGTGTAATTTTTATTGCTCTTAAAAAGAAAACGCTTTATCAGAAAGAACCGATAAAGCGTTTTTGAGCTATTTCTTATTTGTGACTTAAGCTTCCCCAACAAGTTTTATTACATTCACTTTATTGGTTTTTGTATTTCGGTCAAGTTTATAAACGTGATGATAAATTAGAGGGTCGTTTTCATTTGGCGAACCAAAAATTAATCTTACGTTTTTATGATTTGTAAAATCAATAAGTTCTCTCAGATAACGATCAGAGAGTTTACCCACTTCATCAATCATACAATGCACTCTGTAGTCATCGTTATTCTTGAAAACATTTTCCTTGAAGACATTCAGAAGTGTAATGTAGATCATAGATTTTACAAGAACATCTGTTCCTTCAGATCCTACGTTCGATAGTTTTTCAACCCAACCAGTATCATTGTTATTTTCAGCTACTCTAAACTGTAATTCAAAGAAATCATCGATTTTGATGTATTTTGAATTTGTTTGTTGAATTTCAGCATTCAAATCATTCAATAACTGAATTGATTTTTTATTGGTAACACTATCGGCTTTTTCCTTGAAGAAACTAGCTTGATCGCCAAAATTAAACTTACTATCCAACTCTTTGGCTTTCATAAGTAGCCCTGTCAATCCTGAAGTTTTTTCCTTGAATTGGAGTTTAACTGACTTAACAACACCGACAAAGTTGGTCTGCTCAAAATGATCATTGAGTTGTTTCACCGTCTCATGAATAGATTTATTCACCTTAGAAATATCACCCACTTCTCTAGTGATGTTACTAATAAGTCCGCTGTGTTGTTTCTCAACTTGTTCCTGAACATTCTCAATCAGATCGTTCTCAATAAATCCCCTTAGCGTTTTGTCTACGAAGAAGAAAATAGCCCTTTCGTCATCTTGACCCGTGAGAATAGGGAATTTCATTTCATTCGCTTTTTGGAATTTACTGGTATAGCTTAGAACTTCTTTGGTGAATTTAGCTTGTATTTCACCTTTTCTAGCAAATTCGCCTCTGACTGTGGACAATAACTCACTTACCGTTTCTCCATGTCCTATAACCGTTTCATGGGCTTCTTCAATGAATTTGATCAAACTGAAATAAGGACTCATCTCTTCAGATTTGAAACGGTCAAATTCGTTGAGCTGTGTTTCTAGATTTCGAGATTCATTTTGTAAGGTCTGAACTTCAGCTTTAAACTGTGCTCGCTGAGCATTCAGTTGTGTCTTTTCATCTTCAAATCGGTCAAGAATAGCTTTCAATTGTGATTCTAATTCTTGAGTCTCGACTTTAAAAGCCTCTTCCTTGTCAAAATATTGTTCCTTATTAACTTTATATTCAGATACGATTCCTTTTGTACCATCAATAAAGTTAAGCTTCTGAAGAATCGAGTTGATGGCTTCTTCTTCTTTTTGGAGCTGTTTTGTATCGACTCCTTTTTCACTTAAAGCTTCTTTCTTACGTAGCTCTAAACTCTGTAATCTGCTAATAATGTCAGCTTCATACTTCTCTTTCTGAGAATCAAGAGTGAGGATAGCTGAATTTTGCTGCTGTAAGATTTCAGTCGAAAGTAGATTGTATTGATCTTGTGAGGAAATTCGATCATTCTCAAATTTTTGCTTCAGCTCATTCTTTTTTTCTTTTTGCTCAGAAAGCTCACGCTGTGAAACTGAAATTTTTGAATTGATTTCCTCTAAAGCACTTTCTTTTAAGCTTGAAGACTCCTTTTCAAGTTGTTCTAAATCAAGAATAAATTCTTTCTTTTTTCTTTCAGCTCTCGTCTTTTCATAAGGTAAATTTTCCTCATAGTCCTTGACTAGCTTCTTGTATTTTTGCTGATATTCTTGCTGAAGAAGGTCATGCTCTGATTGGAAATCAGATTGAAGTTTTAGTTTCTCTTCATGAAGTGCTATTAATTCTTTCTCTGCTTCTTCTAATAGATTAGAGTAATCCGTAAACTGAATTTCAGAACTATTCAGCGAAGACAGATCAAGTTTTAACCCGAAGAATCCCTCTTCTTTATTATTGAAAGTAGGGGAAAGGTCTTTTTGTAAAAGAATTTCTTCCTTAATGAGTTTGCCAATATTTTGTTTCCAATCTTCAACATTCTCATTCAAAAACTCCCAAAGAGAGCCTTCATACTTCTTGATTTTTGCTTCAAGTGATTCTTTAGCGTTTTTCTTTTGAGAAATCTGTAAGTCAATTTTCTCTGAGTTAGATTCAAATTGAGCTTTAAGTGCCTTTAACTGAGATTCATTAAGAGCTTTTAGACCTTCAGCCTCTTTTCTGAAAAGAAGAATATTTTGTTCAATATCCTTGAGCTGAGCATCAAGTTTCTGTATTTCTTTTGAGATCAGATCAAAACGTTCGCTACTGAAATCCTTATGAGTGATTTGTGCTTTTTCCTCATTTAAGGCTTGAAGCTTTTCTCTTTTTTCTTCAATATGTTGTTCAACAGAATCCCTGTCTTTTTCATATTCTGACTGAAGTTCTTGAATCTTCTCTTGCTGTTTTTCTTTTAACTCTTCAAGACGATCAATAAATGAAGATTTAAGATTGATTTTCTCATTCTCAATCTCTTGTTGGTAAGCACTTCTTTTCTGACGTAAACTTGATTCTTCTTCAGAAAAACGTTGTTCTACTTCCTTAACTTCAGCCATCAAAGTTTCTTTAATACTTTGATGATGGCTAAGTTGATCTTTTAAAAGTGTTTCATTTTGATGTTCCTCTAAAATACTTTCAATAGAAAAAACACCTTCACTACGAATAATCTCCGCGTATTTTTTACGCAACGATTTAATGGTTTTAAGGTGGTTTTTAGGAACACCAATTTTTTGGTTGATCAATGTTTTTTGTTGGTCAAAGTAGTCTTGCTTTTCATGAAGACTATCTTCAATTCCATTTAAAGCTTGTTGCGCTTTTTCAAGGTCTGCTTTAAAAACAATGGCTTTAGAACTGGCAGATTTTACTTCTTGTCCAAGCTGAATAGCAACGTTTTCAAGTTTGGATTTTGTTGAAATGAATTCGTCATGTTGAGAAATAAGCTCTTCCGCTTTAGGTTTATATTTCTCGAAGTTGAGTAAATCTCTTCGTGTATTCTCAAATTTTGAGATTTGACGACTGATGACCTCAAGCTCAATTGGACGAACATTTTCTTCTGCAATAGCTTCAATAATTGCTCTTTTTATATAGTCAGAGTTGAGACTAGAACTTCTGAAAATATTAGCAATTGCTTTTGGAATGGTCGTTAGCTTCTGACGCTTGATTGAAGTCTTACCATGGAATAATCCATACTTTTGATATTCTCTTTTTTCAGTTGCACCATAGATGATATTTCGTACATCGGCATATCTTCTGATCTCATCGGTAAAACTGATTTCTCTAGCTTCCAGATCAGCAAAGATGTTTTCTAAACTCTTGGCTTTACGGTCTTTTATGAAGAAATCTTTTTCATATGGCGCATCGATAAATCGAAACTGAAGTCTTCCTCCTTTTTTATAGAGGAACAGACATACATTATTTGTCTCAGTATGAATTTCATAGATCATGTAAGACCCAAATTCCTCGAAATAATACTCAGAAAAAGATTGCTGATTTTCTTTGATTCCTAACTCTCTCTTTTCAGAAGTAGGGTGATAGAAAAAAAGAATAGCTCTCAGAAGGGTTGTTTTTCCAAAACCGTTAGAACCTACAAAGTGAATATTACCTCCAAGACTCACCTCGGAATAGGGTAAAGATGAGCTATTTATGAATACAATTTTATTTAGATACCTCATCGTCGTCTGTTTGGTCAATATCAATCAATAATACAATTTCCTCTAAAAAGTGATATGCAGAAAGTACTTTATAAGTCTCTTTTTCTGTATCGATCACTTCAAAAAATCCTAGTCTTTTCATCTCCTCAGCCAAGTCTCTCACCTTATCAATGATTGACGGATCTTTTTCTCCAACAATCCTCTTGAGTTGCTCAAAAAGGTTTGCATCAGTTTTACAGCGGTGCACAATATCAGTAATCTGAAATTGACTTCCTTCAGAGAAGGTAGCATCATATGATGAGAAGAATGCAAGTCTATCAATATATTTATAGAACTTTTCTACCTTTTCTCGGAGTGTTTGTCGCTGTTCTTTTCGAGAGAAGTAAAAAAAATTATTTCCTCTCTCTAGTGTAAAATTTAAGGGTAAAAAATAATCGTAAAAATCTTCGAAGTTGTCATCAATCTCATTGTATAGATTTCTGATCTCACTTCGACTACTATTAGCGCTTATGAAATTACCTCTACTCAGAATCTCAAAAGCCCTTGTGATATATGTATTATGTCTCATTTCAATAATCGTATTCTCGCAAAAAGAACTGCAAAAATAGTAAAAAATGAGGATTATTTAGATTAAAAAAAGTGTCTGATAAGCTTAAAAAAAGTTTATTTCAGAAATGTATCTTTTCAATTCTCAAAACTGAAAGTGAGATCTATTCATGTTTTTGTAAAAAAGACAATGAAGTCTCTTGTATGTCATAATCAATAATAAATATTCATATATATCACTTTCTTTAGGTGATTTAATCATCTTGTTTCACTAACAAACTTTTATATCTTTGCCCAAGTTTGGTGCTCGAGAGAGCTAAGAGGGAATTAGGTGAAAGACCTAAACTGTACCCGCAGCTGTAAGCTCATTTTTAATTTTGTTGTTAAACCATTGTCTACAATGTTAGATGAGAAGGTGACAAAATGTAGAGTAAGTCAGAAAACCTGCCAATCTTCGAAACAGTGCTTTTACTTTCGGGAATAAAAGTTTTAGTGCAGCTGAATATCAATAGTTTATTTTATTGATTGAAATACTGTACTTTTTTAGCCTTCCCTTTCTATTTGCCCCTGTTTCTGTTGTTTAATGTTATTCTAAATAATTAGCTAGAAATGAACAGAAATCTTTTTAATCGTAAAGGAATTATTGCAGGTCTTATGGCCCTAAGTATTTTTACTTCATGCGAGTCTGATGATGAAACTCTGAGAAAACCAGATTCTATTGAAATTACAACTCCAAATGGTTCTTCTTCAATATTTCCAAGTGAAACATTAGAATTTGTCGGAGAGGTTAGTGACGCTGATTTTGTGAACTGGTATCTTGGAGATGCACACATGAGTGACTCTTCTTCTTTTACTTATACTTTTAACGAAGTAGGTGACTTTAGAGCTTTATTCTCTGCTGGTTATACAGGAGCAGATTCTCTAACGGCTTACAGAGATATTACAGTAAATCCTTTTAATGGTTTTATGGTATTGTCTGAAGGAAGTTTCGGTGCTCCAGGTTCTGAAAGTTTCACGTTTGTAAATACAGATAGAGAATTAAAAATAAATGGTGTTTTTAATGCCCAAAATGACGGAGCTGAAGTAGGTAGTACTTTACAATCTGCTGTAGTTTCTGACAACTATATATATGCCGTAGCTCAAAATGGACCTAATTTAGTTAGTATCATTAATAAAGAAGATTTGACTTTAGAGCAAGGTCTAACAAGCTCAGAGTTGAATTTTGGCGAATATATTTATCCTACAAATATTACTTTGGTAGATGATGCTAAAGCTTATGTTAGATCATTTTATTATGATGATTTTTATGCAACTCACAGTGCAGTTTTCGCACTAGATTTAACAACGAATACTCTATCAAAAGTTGATGGTGTACACGCTAATTTAGGCCAAATGCAAATAGTTGGGGATGAATTGTTCACAATTGAAGGAGATGTATTATACATTACAAATGTAACTTCAAATACACTAACAGAGACTGTAGCATTAGAATCTGTAGCGACAACTATGGTAAAAGATAGCCAAGATAACTTGGTTGTAGTGTTGACAGGAGAGAATTCTAAAGTCGTAAAAATTAATGCTGCATCTAGAAACATTACTGAAACCATTGATGCTCCTGAAGGTGTATCTTTTGCTTCAGGCTCTAAAAACGCATACACTACAATAAATCCTTCTACTGATGCAGTTTATTTCATTCCTTATACTGCAGGAGATTGGGGTGGAACAATCACTAACAAAATGTATGAAGTGAAAGATGGTGCTTTAAAAGAAGCTTTTGATATATCTAACTGGTCAGATGATGAGGCTGGTTTCCCATATGGTGAAATAGCATTTGATGAAGCTACTGGAAATTTGATGATCACAACAATTAAAAGCTATGGAGAATACGATTCAAATGCTTTGTTCTTTGTCGACCCATCAACAGGTTCTGTAGTTAAAAAATATGCTGGTGTAGGTGAGTTCCCTGCTATGGTTCTTCCTTTATAATATTTAGAATTCTAACAAAGGCTTCTTTATGACTAAGTTTTCAAAGTCAATCTATTTTTACATGCTACTACTCTTTGGGGTAGTAGCATGTGATTCATCTGCGGTAGTTGATGAAGATGAGGATGAAATTACTCCTGAACCTATTTATTCTACCTATATCACTGATGTTTTTGATTACCAATATGGCCCAGGTCAACATGCGCGAACAAGTGCATTGGGGGCTGATGGCTCAAATTTTATTGATAATTCAAACGAATATGTACTTCTTGGAGGTTGGGGCGGATATATTGTAGCTGGTTTTGATCATGAAATTGAAAATCAAGAAGGTTATGATTTTGGTGTATTTACTCAACCAGGCGTAGGCTCAGAGCCAGGAGTGGTTTATGTAATGAGTGATACAAATGAAGATGGTTTACCCAATGATGGTGAATGGATTCAATTGAAAGGCAGTGAGTATGAAAATGCTGAGACTGTCCAGAATTATGCAGTAACATATTATAAACCGAACGAAGGTAAAAACATCTCTTGGGAAGATAATCTAGGTAATCAAGGAGAGTTGGTTGCTGAGTTTGGTGATGGTACTCACGCTTGGTGGTGGGATGAAACTAAAGAAGAAGTTACTTTTGAAGGTGTTAAACTTCCAAATAGTCATTATCAAGTCGGGCAAAGTTGGAAAAATTATGAAGATAGATTTTTCTGGGGATATGCAGAGAATTACCAAGGAGAAGATCATGATGAATCCTTAAGAGCAAATCTGTTTGATATTTCAAATGCAGTAGATGCTAATGGTAATAAAGTAGAACTGTCAAGTATCAAATTTATAAAAGTACAAACTGGAGTGTTTCAAATTGCAGGACATTTCAATGAAATATCTACAGAGATTAGAGGTGCTTTTGATTACAGAATGCTGTTGGATACTGAAAACTAATTTTTTTAAGCGTTTATTTTCTAGTTAGCGGATGATTTTGAAGGGTATACGATATCGTTATTTACTTTTTTTTGTGTCAATTTTTACTTTAGGTTTCAATACAAATCTACTTTATGCACAAGTCTTAGATTCTGTATTGTACCTGGAAGAAGTGAATATCGTTGATGTATCAATCCCTGAACGAATTAGTTTTAAGACTACCTATATTGAGCCTGAAATTATTGAAAGTAATCTAACTGCTAGTTTAGGTGAAATGCTGAGTCTGAATACTCCAATATTCATTAAAAGTTATGGGGTTGGTGGAACACAAACACCTTCATTTAGAGGAACAGGAGCTAGTCATACACAAGTGTATTGGAATGGTGTGAGTTTAAATTCACCAATGCTAGGACAGGTAGATTTGTCACTTTTCCCTGTTGCATTTTCAGATGAAGTAGTCGTCAATTATGGTGCTTCTAGCTTGATGCATGGAACAGGTGGATTGGGAGGTGCTATACAAATGAACTCTAGAGTTGTCATGGATGGTGTTCCTCATGTTCTCGTTTCGCATACAGCTAATACATTACAGAATCATATTTCAAATGCAAGTGTAACTCTTGGCTCTGAGAAACTTCAGAGTACAACTAAAGTGTATTATAAGGATGCTAAAAACTTATTTGATTTCGTAAATCCTTTAGAGCCAGGTTCTCCAACATGGACAAATGAAAACTCTGCACATCTTCAGTATGGTATTCTTCAGGAGTTTTCGTTTAGGCTTAGAGAAAATGAAACATTCAGTTTTTATACATGGTATCAGACGAGTGAAAGGGAGTTACCTCCGAGTATGCATACCGAACAAAGTTTTGCATGGCAAAGTGATGAATCTTTAAGGTTTTTAGGTTCGTGGGATAGAGTGGATGAAAAAAAGTCTTTGAGTTTGTCAACTTACTATGGTAAAGAAAATTTTTATTATCAGAAAGATATAAGTAACGATAACTTTCCTAAAATTTCTGCTTCAGATACAGACAGCTATTCATTCCAATTACATGGAAAAAGTAGTTTTCATTTGAGCGATAAACTTGATTTAAGGTTTGGTTTTGACTATCAATACGATAATCTGAATAGTACAGTCAGAGAAGGAGGCTCCCAAACCAAAAGTAATCAATCAGATCAAAACATATTCGATCTATATTCGGGAGTAGAATGGCTCCCAAGTTCCAACCTGAGTATGAGTTTCCTAGTTCGTCAAGAGTTGATTGATGACCAAATACAACCTTTTTTACCATCCTTAGGAATTGATTGGAAAGCGTATTCAAATTATACTCAAGATTTAAATTTGAGAGTAAACCTTTCACGAAACTTCCATGCCCCAACACTAAATGACAAATATCTTTACCCTGTTGGAAATGAAGATATGAAGCCAGAAGAAGGTTGGATTGGAGAAATTGGAGGTACATATCACATCCAAAAATCAAATGCACTTTCTTTTAAAATTGAGACCACTGCATTTGCATCACTTATTAATAATTGGATTGTTTGGACTCCTTCTGTCAGTAATCTTTGGGCTCCTAAAAATCTAAAAGAAGTATTTTCTCGAGGGATCGAGCAAATAGTCTCTGCAAGCTATGATAATGGGAGAGACTTCTCCGTAGATTTATATACTTCATTTTCGTATGTGAGGTCAGAAAATCAAGAGGCAGAAGATGAACTCGATAAGTCAGTAGGAAATCAACTTACATATACTCCAATTACAAGTTTTCAAGGATATGCCCGTATGAAGTACAAGGATTATTACTTGACCATTGAAGAACAAGCATACGGAAAACGATTCACTCAAACCGATGCGAGTGAATGGTTACCTGCGTATTATCTCACTAATGTTGCTGTCGGTAAAAAAATATATCTCAATTCGCATAGAATTGATGTACAAGCACGGATTGAAAATATTTTTAATTACCACTATCAATCAATCGCACGAAAGCCAATGCCTGGCAGAGTTTATCAGTTATCATTAACCTACCGTTTAAATTAACCTATGAGATTATTAATCGTTTTCATTTTTGCTCTAATCCTAACAGGGTGTAACAATCCTGAAGATGCTTTACCTCAAGGTGATTTAGGAGATGGAAGAGACCTCTACAATGAAGGTGTATTTATCGTGAATGAAGGCAACTTTGATTGGGGATTTGGTACGCTTTCTCATTATGATAGAGAAGGTGAAGAAGTAACGAATGCTATTTTCAAGAAAAAGAATGGGCATGAATTGGGTAATGTAGTGCAGTCGTTATACATCCTTGATAGTGTTGGCTATTTACCCATAAATAATTCATCAAGAGTTGAAATAGTAGATGTTAAAACGATGGAATGGCTTGGGAGAATTGAGATACCCAAAAGTAGCCCAAGATACTTCTATCCAGTAACTCAATCGAAAGCCTATGTTACTGATATTTATGCGGATCGTTTCTATGTAGTAAATACAGAAACGAATGCTTTGGAAAAAGATGTACAAGTTGGCGGTTGGACTGAGAAAATGATTTCACATGATGATTTCATTTATATGACTCAAACTCGTACCGCTTATGATACACGGGAAGGTGGGCAACTTCTTTTAAAAATAGATAAGATTTCTGATGTTGTTATTGATAGCCTTAAAATGCCTGTAGGACCTATAGATATTCAAAAGGATAAGAATAATAATCTTTGGGTTTTGTGCAACGGAGGTTTAGGGAAAGCTAAGCCTTCTTTGGTAAAGGTTGATGTCGGTAGTTTTAAGATCAAAGACATATTCGAGTTTGAATCAAAAGGTTTAGAACAGCCTTCTAGGTTGAGGATTAATGCTGCAAAAGATGAACTTTATTATATCTACAACGATGTGTTTAAGTTTAATATTACAGATTCTAATCTTCCTCAAACGCCCATAATTCCAGCAAATGGGAGACTATTTTATGCATTAGGTATTGACCCGATATCTAATGAAATTTATACCTCAGATGCTTTTGATTATGTACAACAAGGAATGGTTTTTAAGTACGATTATAATGGGAAGGAGCTTCATTCGTTTACAGTAGGGGTGATTCCAAATGAATTTGTTTTTAACTACAACTAAAGACAAATCATAGAAAAATTTATTTAGTTGATTACGTAGGAGTAGATGAAAAGCGGTACAAAGTCAGTCATAATTTCTTTTTTAATCTTAATCTTTTTTTGGTTTGAAATATCTACTGGTTCTGTAAAAATCGGTATTTCAGAGTTATTGCAAATACTTTCATTCCAAGACACAGATAGTATTGCATCAAAGATTATTCTACATATTCGTTTGCCAAGAACGCTGACTGCAATTTTGGGCGGCGGCGCACTTGCTATCGCTGGTTTACTGATGCAAACACTTTTCAAGAATCCGTTAGCAGGACCTTCTGTACTTGGAGGTTCGGCAGGGGCGTCTTTAGGCGTTGGAATTATGATGCTTGCAGGAGGAAGTGTCGCATCATCTTTACATATTAAGCAATTAGATACTTTAGGAAACTGGAGTATTGCGATTGCTGCTATTATGGGAAGTACGCTAGTCCTTTCTGTTGTTTTGGCTTTCGCTCGTAAAGTAAAAGACAATGTAATTCTATTGATCATTGGTATCATGATCGGGTACTTAGCCAACGGGATTCTGAGTTTATGGCAGTTTTTTGCTTCACCAGAAGAGCTCCAAGATTTCTTGCTATGGACTTTCGGAAACTTAAGTGCTGTAACTTATTCTCAGTTGATAGTACTTTCTATCCTAATAATTTCGGGGGTATTTATTTCCTTGCTTGTCGCAAAACCTCTGAATGCATTACTTCTTGGTGAAAACTATGCTCAGAGTATGGGGGTCGATATTAAAAATATCCGAATATTACTGATCGTAGTGAGTAGTGTTTTGGCAGGAGCGATTACAGCTTTTTGTGGGCCAATAGGATTTGTAGGAATTACAGTTCCTCATTTAACTCGTATGGTTTTCAGAACCTCCAATCATAAAGTTTTAATTCCAAATACTTTTTTGTTGGGAAGTTTAGTCTTGGTTATCTGTGATTTGCTTGCTCAAATTCCAGGAAGTGCTTTGGTTTTACCAATCAATGTGATAACCTCTTTTTTGGGTGCACCTGTAATCATGTGGTTTTTGTTGAGACGTAGAAAATTCAAAAGAGCGATTTAATTATGCTTACACTTCAGAACTTGGAAATAGGCTATCTTGAGGGGAATGAAAAAAGGAAGCTATCGAAACCTTTGAATCTTTCTTTGGAAAAAGGAAAAGTGACTTGCTTAGTAGGCCCAAATGGAGCTGGTAAATCAACTTTACTAAGAACTATTTCCAAAATGCAGCATGCTTTGAATGGAAAAGTATTTATTCATGATAAAGTTTTAAGTTCGTATTCAAATAAAGAATTGTCCAAGATTTTAGGAACTGTTCTGACGGAACATTTTGATGGTGGGTTTCTAACTGTAAGAGAATTACTTGAAATGGGGCGTATACCTCATACTGCTTGGTGGGGAACTTTAACAGATAAGGATAAAACTAAGGTTGAAGAAGTCGCAGATTTAGTCGGTGTATCTAATTTACTTGATCGATACCTTCATGAACTCAGTGATGGGCAAATGCAAAAAGCGTTGATCGGTCGAGTTCTTTCACAAGATTCTGAGTTAATCCTACTTGATGAACCAACATCTCACTTAGATATTCCAAATAAAATTGAGCTTTATAAACTTTTAAATAAAATAGCCAGAACTAAGAATAAGTGTATTCTTCTTACTACTCATGATTTAGAATTGGCTCTTCAGACTGCAGATCAAATATGGTTGTTCGATAAAGATCAAATTATTTCTGGAACCCCTGAAGAACTTGTACTTGGAGGAGATTTTTCAAGAGCGTTTTCTAGTGAAGATTTATTTGATATTGAAACAGGTAAATTTCTAGTAAATCAGAAAAAAAAGATCCCTATTAAAGTCCAAGGTGATGCTGTTGCCCGTTTTTGGTTACTGAATGCTTTACATCGATTAGAGATAAACCTACCTAAAGAGGTTAACTTTGAAATTTTTATTGAGAGAAGTAATCATAAAACAAAATTTGAGCTTTTTATTGATAATCAGTTGGTTTTACGTGATTCATTAAATGTCTTATTGCATTATTTAATGAAATATTCATCTTAGAAGAGAAATTTTTTATACGATTTATATGCAAAATTCCGTTAGCATATTAAAAAAATGTATTTTTACGTTATCAAATTTTGATTTATTAAAGATTTGAATCGAAATTAGAAAGTATTTTTTCTTGTAAAGGAACTGGATAAACCAATTAATTGAGATAATGAACAGACTTGTATTTCTTTTTTTGTGCATGTTTTTTTCACAAGCCTTATTCGCTCAATCAACGATTGTGAAGGGGCGTGTGGTAGATGAGGAAGGGAGACCCATGGAAGGGGTTAAGATTGAAGTGTTTGGTAGCCAGTCTGTTGTCTCAAATAGTAAAGGTGTTTTTAGCATTTCAACAGTCCATGAAATTCAGGATATCACTCTTAATGCATATAAACTTGATTTTAAACTTTTAGATTGGGGTTACGATAAAAGCGTAAACCGTCTTAAAGTTATGATGATACCTACACCTGTAGAGGTTAATGGTAAACTTGTAGATGCAAAGGGGATTCCAGTAAGTAATGCAAAGGTTAAAGTTAAAGGACTAAAGTTTGATAAATGGGTAACCACTTCCAATAATGGTTATTTCAAGATAAAACTTCCACATGGTTCAGATGTAAATAAAATTACAGGCTTTTTTGTAGATGATGAGATCATTGAGAAAACAGCTTTCAAATTAGATTCTGATAAAAGAGAAGTAATCATCAGATCTTCAAGAGTCGTTCAACAAGTTGCTAAGGTTGTTCCTAAGAAAAAGCCAGAGCCAGTTGTTGAAGAACCTACAGTAGATGAAGATGGTTTTGATATCGAATCGAAATCAACCTTGATTGTAGTTGTTTATGATGATGATGTTTCTCCAGCTGATTCTATCCAAGTTAAAGTTGATGAGAAAATGTACTTTACTGATGAGAACGGTGAGTTTATCGTTAAAGCTGATTCAGTAACAAATAGTGCTTTTGAAATCAATGAGCATGATATTATCAAAAAGGTGTATGACTTTGAGGATAATTATATGTTCATTCATATCAAAGATTCTAATCAGGCTGCTCAAGACGAACTAGAATTAGAGTATGAAGAAAACTTCTACGTGGTCTTCAATACACTAGAGGCTGAAAAGCAAATCTTGGAGCAAAAAGGACGTGATCTTAGAAAAGAAATTAATAAGATTGTTGAGAAGTTAGACCGTGAATCTACTAATGTAGACAAAGTTTCCAAATTGGAGAGTTACCTTCACCGATTGGAGGAATCATTGGTAGAAAATGAAGTAGCTTATCAAGATGCGCAATATAAAACTCATCAGATGCTTGAGAAGATGAAAACTCAAATCAATGTAGCTGAGGGTGAAATTGAAGAAATTACGCAAGAAAAAGAGATGCTAGATAAGCAGCTTGTTTTCATGGTGATTATCTCAATCTTCTCTATTGTTCTTTTTGTGATCTTCTACAGGATTTCTGCTAAGGTCAGAAGACAAAAAGAAGAATTAGAAGTCGTAAATGAAAGCTTGAAAGAGACTCGTAACGAGCTGATGAAAGCTCAAGATGATATGCTTGCCGTTAGAGATATTGGTCAAAAATTTACTTCAACACTGAATTTTGAAGATCACATGATCACTCTTCAAGAAAGTGTTGCGATATTACTTGACGCAAGTATCTTCGGTATTGGAGTTTACAACGATAATGAGTCTAGAATTGAATTTAGAGGTTTTGTAGATGATGAAGGAGAACGTCCTTACTTCTTCGAAAATCTTGATGATGCGTCAAGTTTAGCTGCATGGTCATTCAATAACGAAACAGAATTGATTATCAATGATCTTCCTAACGAATACTTCTTATATGTCCCTGAAGGAAGCATTGATTTCTCTAAAAATAATTTACCAACATCGGTAATTTTCATTCCTCTTACTATTAACCGTGAGCCATTAGGTGTATTAACGGTACAAAGTCACAAGAAGAATGCTTACATGGATATCAACGTAACAAACTTGAAATCTTTAGCATCTTATGCTGCTATTGCCCTTTCAAATTATAACTCTTACGTTGAATTGAAATCTAAGAACCAAAGTATTACTGATAGTATGAGGTATGCTAAGACTATTCAAGAGTCATTGCTACCAGCTCAATCAGAATTGAAATCTCAATTCAAAGATATCTTTACCTTATTCAGCTCTAAAGAAATTGTTTCTGGAGACTTCTATTGGTCAACAGTTCACAAAGATGAAAATGGTAAAGAGCGTAAGTTCCTAGCAGCAGTTGATTGTACTGGACATGGTGTTCCTGGTGCGTTTATGTCAATGATTGGAAATACTTTATTGAATGAGATCATCAATGTAAAAGGTATTACAAATACGGTTGAGATTCTGAATAACTTGAACGAAGGAGTTAAACGTATCTTGAAGCAAGAGCAGATGATCAATGACGATGGTATGGATATCTGTTTGTGTGTGATTGATGAAGAAGAGTCAAATACAAAAGTAACATTCACAGGAGCGAAGAGACCTTTATTCTATTATTCGAGTAGAAAAGGAAAGATTGATTTGATTCAAGGAGATGTGAAGTCAATTGGAAGTATGCACCGTTCAAATAAGGAATTTACGATGCATGAATTATTGCTTCACCCTGGTGATATGATTTACTTAACTTCAGATGGATTTACTGATCAGCATAATATCAATAAAGAAAAGATTGGTAGAAATCGTTTGGTAAGTCTTCTTGAAGAATATGCAGAATTATCAGCTGATGATCAATTGAAAAATCTTCAGAAATTCTTAGACACTCATATGAAAGGAGTTGAACAAAGAGATGATATTACAATCCTAGGTGTGAGAGTATAATCTCACTCTAAGTTTATATGAAATAAATGACCCCATTTCCTTATTAGGAAATGGGGTTTTTGTTTTTACAGCAAAAATTCAAAAGTAAACATTCATAAAAGTATATGTGAATATTCTGTTTAAATACCATTGTGATTGATGTATTCTTTTATCTTTGCGCAAATTTGGTAGTGAAGAAATGAAGAAAGAGAGTGTAAATCAGCAGGCTGGATTATGGAAAATCTCTTGGCCATTATTTTTAGAGATATTGTTATTCATCATGATGGGAAATGCAGATACCCTCATGTTGAGTCAATATGCAGATGATGCAGTGGCAGCAGTAGGGGTTTCCAATCAAGTTTTGAATTTATTAGTAATTATGTTTGGCTTTGTAACTACAGGTACAGCCATTCTAGTAGCTAATGCTTTAGGTGCAAATAAAGAAGAAAAAGCAAGAGATATAATTACGGTTTCATTTTGGGCGAATGGATTTTTTGGACTAATCATCAGTTTACTGATGGGCTTATTTGGAGTGCAGATCATGCAAATGATGAACCTCGAAGATAGCTTATTAGCACAAGCAGCACAGTATACAGAATGGGTAGGTGGTTTTCTAGTCGCTCAAGCAATGGTGATGACAGTTAGTGCTTCGTTACGCTCATATGGTTATACGAAAGATTCAATGCTAATTACCTTAGGAATGAATATCATAAATGTGATAGGTAATTATATTTTGGTTTTTGGACCATGGGGTTTACCTTCTTATGGAGTAATGGGAGTAGCCTTTTCTACGACATTTAGTAGAATACTGGGTATGATAGTAGGTGTGGCTTATCTACAGTATAAGTTAAAAAAGCCTATCAAATCTCTGAAAAAAATAGACCAACCTAAAAGTTATTTAAGAGACTTATTAAGAATTGGATTACCCTCAGCGGGAGAACATTTAACATATAATGCGACTCAGATGGTAATTACCTATATCATCACTTTTATGGGAACAGCAGCGTTGACAACAAAGGTGTATGCAACAAATATTGTGATGTTTATTTTTGTTGCTGCAATAGCAATCGGACAAGGTACCCAAATCTTGGTTAGTTATAAAATGGGTAGTAAAAATTACAGAGATGCTTATACACAAGGGATTTCTAGTCTAAAAATAGCTATTGGAATTTCTTTAGTTGTCGCTCTTATAGTTTATTCATTTGCAGATCCGATACTAGCCATTTTTACACAAGATACCCAAATCATAACTATAGCTAAACAGATCTTACTCTTATCTATCTTGATGGAACCTGGAAGGGCTTTTAACCTGGTTATGGGAAATGCCTTACGTGCTAAAGGAGATGTTAAATATCCGATGTATTTAGCCATAGGGTCAATGTGGGGAGTAGCAGTTGTATTTTCGTATGTTTTTGGAATACTATTCCATTGGGGGCTTATCGGGTGTTGGTTAGCTTTTACCATAGATGAGTGGCTTAGAGGAGTCTTGATGCTAATTAGATGGAATAAAAGCTTTAGAAGTTTAAAAGGAATGCGCCCTCTTTCATTAACGTAAAATGAAATACTCTAGTCTTATGAGAATACAACTCTTGGACTAGAGTATTTCAATTGTATTTTATATTTATTTACCGATACAGTAAATGGATTGTTTATGACTATCAGTGAGTTACGGTTTTTGTGTATCGACATTGTCGCAATTCACTGGAAATCAAAAGCTAAACAAAGGCAAAATAATCTTTGGAATGCTAAAAAATGGTAAATGTTTGAGTGAATTTACCAAGTAGAGTGGTGAATTCACTTTTGGGTAAAAAAAAGTCCTTGTGGGCAAGGCTCACAAGGACTAAGTATCGTTAGCTGTCACTCATTTTGAATGACAAACTAAAATTCATTGGACATGAAAATAGTGCTTTGCAGACAGCTAATCAAGTTAGGAAAGGTAATGGGATTGGTTATGAAATCCGTTTTGGAGAGGTTTTGCAACAACCACATAACGCAAATTGATAATGATCGACAACGAGCAACGCTTTTGGGTGAGATGAAAATTTTTCTAAATATTTTTCAATCACCTACGCAATCAATCAAAACCTTTCACTAACAGACCTAACTTCCATGAATACACAAGCCAATCATTATACGGTACTACCTGCCATTATCCGATATTCTAGTATTTCCGACTTTTCAAAGATCCTCTATACTGAAATCTTGGGTCGTTCAAAGCAGAAAGGTTATTGCTTTACTTCCAATTCTAGATTTACAGAACTCTTTGGATTGAAGGATAAACAGAACAGTAAGGTCAAGAGAGCTATTTCAACTTTGCTGAAATCAAAATTTATCAAGATTGAGGGTAATGGAAGACAACGAGTGATTTATCCTTTATATGATGAGCAATCCAACGGAATTGAGCGATCAGGAGCAACGGTTAAGCGAAAGACTGAAACTATTGAGCAACAGGTAAAAACAAGAACAGCAACTCTAAGCAACTTTGAACAACAGAAAACAAACAAGTCCACTATTGCACCACTAAAACAAACTGCAACAGGTGCAAAAATGCACCATTTTGAAGTCAACTGGAGCAGATCTGAACCTATTGTTTTTACTTTGGACAAGAAACAGGTGCAACATAGCACTAGCAACAGGTGCAAAATTGCACCACATAATAACAAAGGGAATAGTATAGAAAAGAAAGTAAATACTTTTTCTTTTCTTTCTAGTTATTCTCAGGTGCAAAATCACACTGAAAATTCAGAACGTGTTCGAAAAGAGGAGAGGAGCAACAAACAGCAACAGAACCAAACCTTCAAGTCTTGGCAGAAAGTGACTGATTGTTTTTCTTATCAAAGTGAAGCTTTTAAACGAGTAGCAATAGCCTATGTCAAAAAGTTGGTGGAAGACCGTCCGATCACTCCGAACTATCTCCAAAAAGCTAATAGTTATCTTGAGTCCTATGCCAAAAACGAGAACCAAGCTATTCAAATCTTAGAACAAGCCATTCGTAATTTCGAGAAACAGAAAGGTTGTATTCGTCCGTTGGGATGGAGCAACAAGAAATCAACAACTCCAAAGCAAGAATTGGAAGATCCTGAAAGTCTTATCCATACAATCAACAGCTTTAATGACTTTTGGCAACTAGAAAAGTGGTTGAAACAACAAGCTTGCAACAATGGAAAACAGATGAAAAATCTGTACAAACAGTTAACTGTTAGTCAGAAGAAGGCAATTAAGAATTCTTGGTTTTATGATTTGCAGAGAGCTGTGAATGGGGTTAGAGGATGATATGTATGTTTTTTTGAGTGTGTATGTTGAAAACATACAAGGCTTTGCATTGTATAGAAAAAGGTGGATGGTTAGAATTGTCGATTTCTTTCTCATTTCCAAGTGGAATTTAGAGAATGCCCATCTTATACTTTGTTAGTGATTTTTTAGTTTAATTAGAGACTTAATAATTCTTATTTTGATATTTTGTTAATGAAAAAATATCAATATTGCTAAATCAATTATTTTTTAAAATCTACTAAAATTGATTAGGCATGAACGTATTTAACATTCATCAGAATATAACTGAAAACTACCTTTCCTATTTGGAGAGTTTTATACATATAGAGGATAAGAAAATCAAAGGTGCGATAGAGGAACACTTTAGTAAAAAAGATTTTTTACCAGAGCCTTTAATACAATTTAATCCATCATTTGAAGTAGGGAAGTCACTTTCAGAAATTGAAGGAATACATCCAGATCTACAATCCATATTTGGTCAATATAAGTTATACAAACATCAAGTAGAAGCCTTAGAGAAGGGGCTTAATGGAGATAGTTTCGTTGTAACTTCTGGAACTGGTTCAGGTAAGTCGTTAACTTTTTTGGGAACTATATTTAATGATATTCTCCAGCAAGAGGTTAAGAAGAAAGGGGTAAAAGCTATTCTAGTATACCCGATGAATGCTCTTATTAATT
Organism: Sediminitomix flava; assembly: GCF_003149185.1. Classification (NCBI taxonomy): domain Bacteria; kingdom Pseudomonadati; phylum Bacteroidota; class Cytophagia; order Cytophagales; family Flammeovirgaceae; genus Sediminitomix; species Sediminitomix flava. The sequence continues at coordinate 706,729 of NZ_QGDO01000003.1, forward strand.
CACAAGAAGAGGAAATTGTTAAGTATGAAATTAATTATCTTAAAAATCATACTTCTGAAGAAAATATTGATGAGAGTGAAGAATTCGTTAAAAAGCCACTTAATGAACAATTAAAGCATTATAAAAAGCATTCAGAGGTAGCTTTTCCAATTACTTATAAGCGATATACAGGTCAAGAAAGTGGTGAAAAGAAGGCGAGTATATTAAATGATCAGCCTGATATTCTCTTGACAAACTATATGATGCTAGAGCTGATTATGTCAAGAGCTAAGGAAAAGGGATTACGTAAAGCTATTCAGTCTAACCTTAAATACTTGGTTTATGATGAAATGCATACGTACAGAGGTCGTCAAGGGGCTGATGTAGCATTATTGAATAGACGTATCAAGAGCTTTAGAAATGATGAATTGATTTGTATTGGTACTTCTGCAACGATGGCTTCAGGTTCGACTATTCAAGAGTCGAAGGAGAAAGTTGCAGAAGTTGCAGAGCTGTTATTTGCACAAAAATATACAACTGATAAGATTATTGGTGAGTATTTAGAAAAGTGTACAGAAGGTGTTGAAGTAGATAGCGGTATGCTTAAAGAAGAGCTTACTTCCTCAACATTAACCACACTCTTTGACAGCTTCGAATCTATTGAGGTCTTAGAAAAAGAAGCTGTAAAGTTTATTCATCACCCTTTAGCTAGGTGGATAGAGCATAATATGGCTCTTGATAATACTGATATTATTTTAAAACGGGGTAAGCCAGAAAGGTTAAGCGATATTGTAAATAAGTTGAGCGAAGAAGTAGATCATAGTATTGATAAAACCAATATATATGAATCTGTGATGTCACTTCTTAGATGGGCTGAAGCCTTGAATATGGCTTATGTTAATTTGGGACAAAGAAAGTCTCTATTGCCATTCAGGCTTCATCAATTTGTTTCTCAAACAGGTAATATGTATTTGACTCTTGAAAAACGAGATAAAAGAGCTATCGTTTTTGAAGAAGGTCTGACCTATAAAAATAAGCCAATATATCAGACCGTTTTCAGTCGTTATTCGGGGCATGAGTTTATCTGTGTGAGAAAAGACTATGGCTCTTCAAAGTTATGTCAAAGAGATGTAAATGACCTTCCTGAAAAAATCAGAAAAGAAGACTTAAAAGGAAATAAAAGTTTAGATACTAAAAGAAAAAGTCTCACAGCAGAAGATTTTTGTAGTGGGTATATTCTTTTAGAGAAGGATGGTGAGGAAGATGCTATTTGGAATGAGGATAAACTCCAATCATTACCTTCAAATTGGTTTAAGAAAAAAGGATTGGATCAATATTATGAGTACCTGCTTCCTAAGCTTATATACTTTAATGAAGAGGGAGAATTCTCAGATGATAATGCAGGACTCCCTATGAAAGGTTGGTTTATCCCAACATATTTCCTTTTTGACCCTACTTGTGATATCATTTATGATGGGAAAACAACTGAAAGAACAAAATTATCGGGCATAGGTAATGAAGGTCGTTCTACGGCAACAACTGTTATTTCTTATAGTATACTTGATGCTCTGGATAATCAGGGAGTAAGTACCGAAAATCAGAAAGTGTTAAGCTTTACAGATAATCGACAGGATGCTTCATTACAAGCAGGGCACTATAATGATTTTTATACTTTAGGTTGTTTGCGTTCATCAATTTATCATGCGATGAAAGAGACTTCAGAACCTCTTGACTCTGATTCAATTGCACCTGCTGTAATGAAACAGTTGAATCTTAAAGAAACAGAGTATGCATACAAGCCTTCAGAAAGTGAGTTTTTTCCTGATCCTGCAAATCAAAATGCATTGAGGGATTTCCTATTTTTAAAAATAGCTTATGATCTTAAACTAGGGTGGCGATATACTGCTCCAAATTTAGAAGGAGCAGGACTTCTTAAGATTCAGTATAAACGACTTTCTGAATTTTGTAAAGTAGAAGAGTTCTGGAAAGGAATACATCTATTTGATCAACTTTCTAGTACTCAGAGAGAAACTATTGTCTACGAGATACTTGAGTTTTTTAGGACATCGTTTGCTTTGGATCATTCTATATTTGCCAATACAGGAGATCTTGTCTTTCGATTAAGAGATAGATTAAATCCTGAAAAATCATGGTCACTGGATCAGAACGAAAAAGCAATTGAAGAACCTGTTTATTTACTTCCTAAAACATTAGAAAAACGCCCTAGAGGTATCTTTACATCAAGTATCGGATATTCATCTTATTTGGGTAAATATTTGAAAAAGCTCTTTACTCAGTACGAAGTAGATTATGAGTTTAATAGAGCGAGCTACGAGGTATTCATTGCAAAACTTCTTAGTACACTTAAAAAAGGGCATTTCATAACAGATAAAGCTCTAGGAGCTAAGGATAAGAAAGATATTCTAGGATATAGACTTAGAATGGATTCTATGCTATGGACTATCAATGAAGAGGGAAAACCTACTATTGATAAAATTAGAATGAATCTTGGCGTAGATTCTCCTGTCAATTATCTAAATGCTAACAAGTTTTTTAAATCATTCTATCAACAGAATTTCAATAAATACCCTAAAAGATATAAAGCTTCTGAGCATACAGGACAATTAAATAATGAGGATAGAATTACCCGTGAAGATGAGTTCAGAAGAGGTGATATATCAGCTCTTTACTGTTCTCCAACAATGGAGTTGGGTATCGATATAAAAGACTTGAATATTGTTCACATGAGGAATGTGCCTCCAAGTCCTGCTAACTATGCTCAGCGTAGTGGTCGTGCAGGACGTGGTGGACAAACTGCATTGGTATTTACTTATGCAACCTCACGGTCTCCGCATGATAGACATTATTTCAAAAATCAAATTGATATGGTCGCAGGAGTAGTAGCTCCTCCTAAAATTGACCTGTCAAATGAAGAACTTTTATTGAATCATTTCCATGCCATGATGCTAATGGATTGTTCTTTTGCAGGAGATGAGGGTGATTACAATAGTATCAGTTATCTAGTAGATATAGACAAGACTCCTGAATTACCTTTAAAAGACAGTGTATTCAGAAAGATCGATGATTTTTCTTCTTTCAATGAAGGCTTGATTTCTAGTTTTCAGAACCTATTGGATGATTTAGGTATCAACTCGACTGAACACAAATGGTATTATGACAATTGGGTTAATGATAAGGCGAACCAGTTTAAGAACAGCTTTAATCAATCGTTTGATCGTTGGAGAAAACTATTCATTTCGTCAGAAAATTTATTAACAAAGGCTCGAAACACCTTAGATAATCACCATATAAAAGATAGTTCAGAAGACAAGAAGACGGCAAAAAGGGAGCATGCAATTGCACTAAGGCAACGTTCGTTACTATTGGGAAATGCGACTACTAACGGGCAGTCAGAATTTAACTTATTCCGCTATTTAGCTTCAGAAAACTTTTTACCAGGATATAACTTTACACGCCTACCTATCAGAGCTTATGTAGGAGGAGATCGACATACTGATAGTGGTGAGTATATCTCTCGTCCTCGTTTTGTAGCTCTCAATGAATTTGGACCTCAAAACACGATATATCATAAAGGGACAAAGTATAAAATTCAGAAAGTAGATTTAACTGATGCTGAGATTCAATTAGAGAAAATTAAGGTAAGTGATGATACGGGCTATGCATTCTTAAATGAGGAAGCGAAAGGACAGAATAATGATCCTATAACGAGTAAAGAGTTAAGCGGTTTTCGTTCTACAAGATTGTTGCAACTAGATACAGTTAATACGACAAGTTTTGAACGAATTTCTTCACAGGAGGAAGAACGACAAAGAGCAGGTTATGATATACAAAACTTCTTCTCGTGGAACAATGAAGCTAGTAATAAAACGCTCACTCTGGAAAGAGGTGGAGAGCCGTTGTTACAACTGACTTTTTCTTCAGCAGCAAATCTTATCCAAGTAAATCAGAAATGGAGAAAGACTAGAGATGAAGAAGGTTTCCCGATTGGTGTTAAGGATGGAATTTGGAAGTCTAAAAAGCAAGTAGGCGAAGCAGAAGAAGGTAGTATAGTACCTGTAATGCCTTATACAAGAGATACGGCAGATATACTTTATATACAGCCTATGGAACAGCTCATTGAAGAAAATGATAAGCAACAATCTGCTATTCTTTCTTTAATGTATGCTTTGAAAAGAGGTATTGAAGAAACCTTCTCTATTGAAGAGAATGAGCTTGGTGTATGGGCAATGGGCGATCAGACAAGACCAAATATTCTTTTCTTTGAATCATCCGAAGGAAGCTTAGGAGTACTCACTCAATTAGTGCAGAAGCCTGAGTTTTTGACCAAAGTATTTGAAAATGCTTATGTCAAATGTTTCTACGATCTAAAAACAAAAGAGGAAATTGATGGACCAAGAGAGGATGTTTCTTACGATGATCTATTGTCATATTATAACCAAAGATATCACCAGCTTTTAAGTAGAAGTATTGTCAAAAATCCATTAGAGAGATTAATGGAATTGAAGGCTGTTACTCAGGAGGGAGGTCTTCAAAGGGATATTTATGATGAGCTTATAAACTCTTATGATAAGAATTCTCAAATGGAAGAACAGCTCATCAAATATCTATATACGAATGATTATAGATTGCCAGATAAAGCACAATTCAATATGGAGGAGTTCTTGGTAAGTATTGATTTTGTAGCGAAGGTTAATAATACGCCTTACCTCATTTTTGTAGATGGAAGTGTACATGATAATGAAAGAGTACAGCAGGAGGATAAGGAAAAAAGAACACTACTGATGAATAGTGGATATAATGTAGTTGCATGGCATTATTCGCAACCTATTGAGGAATTTGTCCAAAATCACTTACATGTATTCCCTAAAATAAAAAACTAACAATATGACATTCAAACCAGGCAACTTAGTTGACTTTAGAGGAAGAACATGGATTGTTCTTCCTCAAGAGGATGAGCAACTCCTTATGATCAAACCATTAGGAGGAACCGATGAGGAAATTACGGCTGTATATAAACCCTTAATGGCAATCGAAGGACAGATCAAAGAAGCAAAGTTTGCTGACCCTTCTGTGGAGGAAATAGATGACTTTGAAACTGCCAAACTACTATTCAATGCGACTCGACTTTCGTTTAGAAATGCAGGTGGTCCATTCCGTTGTATGGGTAAACTTTCATTTCGTCCGAGATCATATCAAGTTGTGCCTTTGGTAATGGCTTTAAAGCAAGACATTACCAGACTTTTAGTCGCTGATGATGTAGGTATTGGTAAGACTGTTGAAGCTTTGATGATCTTAAAAGAGCGTATTGAGCGAGGAGATATAAAACGCTTTGCAGTAGTATGTCCACCGCATCTTTGTGAGCAATGGAAACAGGAGATCAAAGATAAACTAGACATGGATGCTGAAATTATTCGTTCGAGTACAGCCTCTGCAATTGATCGTAAATTACCAGATGACCGATCAGCTTTTCACCATTTGCCATACCAAGTCATTTCGATAGATTATATAAAGTCAGACAAACGAAAAGGAATTTTCTTGGATGACTGTCCTGATTTTGTAATTGTAGATGAGGCACATACGTGTACAAAACCTTCGGGAGCCAAATCTCCAACACAACAGCAACGCTACCATTTGTTGCATCAACTCGCTAAGAAAGAAGATAGGCATTTATTACTACTGACAGCTACACCACACTCAGGTAAGAATGAGGAATTTTCAGCTTTGTTGGGACTGCTTAAGCCTGAGTTAGAGCATATAGACTTAGATACAGCAACTTCTAAACAAAGGGAGGAAATGTCTAAGTATTTCATTCAAAGAAAGAGAGAGAATATTTCTAGATGGCTTAAAGGCAAAGAAGAAACACCTTTCCCTGACCGAGAAAACACAGAACTTGATTATGAGCTTCATGATGAATACTACAAACTATATGTAGAAGCGAAACGATTGGCTCGTGATATTACGAGGAAATCAACCAATCAAAAGAAAGGACATTTTTGGGCAGCACTTGCTTTGCTTAGAGGGATTATGTCTAGTCCTGAAGCAGGAATAGAAATGCTTAAAAATCGAATTCACAAAAGACAAGAAGATATACAAGCTGAAGAATTTATTGAGGAAGATATTACCATTCAAGATAAGCTCACAGCCATTTCTGATAATACGGAGTCTTTGGATGACCTAAGTGTTTCTCAAGATGAAATATCTGAGATGGAGCATCTTTTACACCTTTTGGAAAAAGTAAAAGAAGGGGATTTCGACCACAAATCAAATAAGACGGTAAGGCTTATTAAAGAATGGTTGAAAGATGGCTATTCGCCTATTATTTTCTGCCGATATATTGCTACTGCAAATTATTTACAAGAGGTATTAAGAGATGCCTTACCTAAAAAAGTAACGGTAGAAGCTGTTACCTCGGAGCTTGCAGATGAGCAGCGTAAAGAAAGAGTAGACCAATTGGGTAAAGCTTCTCAGCGTGTGTTGATTGCAACGGACTGTCTGAGTGAAGGAATTAACTTGCAAGAAAATTTTGATGCGGTAGTGCATTATGATTTGCCTTGGAACCCTAACCGACTAGAGCAAAGAGATGGTCGTGTAGATCGTTTTGGGCAAACTTCTCCTACGGTTAAATCTTATCTATTGTGGGGATCGGATAACCCAATGGATAAGATTGTATTGAATGTACTGATCAAGAAAATTAGAGATATCAGACGTACAACAGGGGTTTCTGTCTCATTGGGAGAAGAAAACCTTTCCATTATGGAAGAAATCTTAAAGGAGGTATTGGAAGAAGATACGCCTGTTCAAAGACAATTGACCCTTAATCTTGGTGATACGACTAGTCAAATCAGCGATAGTTTCAGCAAGGAACTAGATACGATTAAGCGTAAGGCGGAAAACCTCCGTTCTATTTTTGCACATGAGCGTGTAAAACCCGATGAAATTGAAGAATTGCTTAAAGAAGTAGACGAAGCAATTGGAGATGTTAATTCAGTGGAAAGTTTTGTAGTAGGTGCTTTACGTTTCTTTGGCACAGATATAAAACCAGTGGATGGGCATTACCAAATAGCTCCAATGACACTACCACCTGCATTGAAGATATTCTTCCCAAGTGATCTTAAGCAATTGCCTGTTTCTTTTGTGTCTCCTACACCAAGAGGGTTGATCTACATCGGTAGAAATCATCGTTTTGTGGAACAGCTTTGCCAAATGATTTTGAATGCAGCTTTTGAAGAAAAAGCTGATCCAAGAGTGGCTCGTACGGCAGTGATTCAGACGGATGCCGTCAATACATTGACAACTTTGGTACAGTTCCGTGTCAGAAATGTGATCAGAGAAAAGCGTCGCAAATCAAATGAATTGATTGCTGAAGAATTATTCCTTTGGGGCTATGAAGGTTTCGAGGAAATACAAAAAACGCTTTCTTATCAAGAGGTGAAAAGCCTAATGCTAGAAGCTAAATCGCTTGTGCAGATTCCTTTGCCTACACAGCAAACCTTGGTCGCAAGCCAATTAAGTCGTTTTGATAACCTAAAAGAGGAATTTGTCGAATTGGCTGAACAGCGAGCCTTAAACCTTGTAGACGCACACGGAAAATTTCAGTCGTTGGTAGGCGGTTCCAATTTTGAGGCGGTTTATCCTGTTCTTCCTCCTGAAGTGATGGGAATTTATGTCTTACAACCGAAACCAAAAGACCTTTTTTAAGGGAGAAAACATAAGGAATCCCAATTTTCACCGTAGATCAACGCCCTTATGGGAGCGTTGAAGAAATAAGTTAGCAATATGAGCTTTACAGCAATCAATATACAAGGCAATATCATTTCGGGAGAAATCTTAGATCGTATTGCCAAAGAAGAAGATTATAAATTTCAGAAACCGAAAGACTTTGGTTTTATCGATTCGGAAGAACTAAGGGAAGAAATCGGTAATGCTTGGCACGATGCACGTCATCAGTACCAAAGATTCAAGCGAAAAGAAGCAAAACTCTTAGAATCAAACTCGGCAATTTCAGAAACCAAACTTTGGGTGCTTTCTTTTCTCGGAAACTTGGGCTATGTCTCTGAGAATGCAACAGCCGAAACCATTCATGAAAAGAAATACGCCATTTCTCATCGAGATAAGGACTTGGGAGAGTTCCCGATTCATATTGTAGGATGGCGAACAAGCTTGGATAAAAAGCAAGAAAGAACAGCTGACAATCGTTCTCCTCATGCTTTGGTACAAGAGTATTTGAACTATACTGAACACTTGTATGGCTTGGTAACCAATGGCAAGCAATTGAGGTTACTAAGAGATGCGACTCGATTAGCAAAACTCTCTTTCTTGGAGTTCGACCTAGAGAAGATCATGGAAGAAGAACTCTATGCGGAGTTTGCCTTGCTTTACCGAGTACTGCATAAAACAAGAGCACCACAGCAAAAAGGAGAAGGAGAAGATTCATATTGGGAAAAATACCATATTGATGCCCTGGAATCAGGTTCTAGAATACGAGAAAAACTCTCTGCGGCAGTAGAAACCTCCATTATTGAACTTGCCAATGGTTTTCTGAAGCATGAGCAGAATACAGCATTAAGAGCAGAGCTTGCCAACAAGAAAATTGACGAAGGAGCCTTTTACCTTTCGTTGCTCCGAATGGTTTATCGTATGCTCTTTTTGATGGTGACCGAAGAACGCAATCTGATCTTCCCTAAACCAAATGGAGAAGGTGATCAGTATGCCCAAATGCGAGAGATTTACTATCGTTATTATTCCCTGTCTCGTATCAAAAAATTGGTAGAGCAGAAGCATTTTATAGCCAAGTACCATCATGACCTTTGGGAAAGCTTGAAAACCTGTTTCGCTATTTTTGAATCACAGACATATGCCGAAAAGCTAGGCTTAAGAGCCTTGTCTTCGGGCTTGTTTAGCCCAAATGCTTTAGGCGTACTTGCAGAGGTAAAGCTCTCCAATGAAGTCTTTTTGAAAGTCCTATCCAATCTCTCTTATTTTGAGAATGAGAAAAAACAGCTCGTTAGGGTGAATTTCTCTGACTTGGATGTAGAAGAATTTGGTTCGGTCTACGAAGGTTTGCTAGAATACAAGCCAGCATTTGTAGAAGAAAGCGGACACCCTAAATTCCAATTTGTCAAAGGCGATGATCGTTCTTCTTCGGGTTCACACTATACGCCAGAGGAGTTGGTAAAACCACTGATCAAACATTCATTGGCTTACCAAATTGAAGATCGATTAGAGAAACCTCAAGACTTTATAGCAGAAAGTAGCCGTACAAAATCAAAGGCGGAACAACAGGAAGAAGCCTTGTTAGGGCTAAAAGTTTGTGATGTAGCTTGTGGTAGTGGACATATTTTATTGTCTGCGGCTAGACGTATTGCTTTTGATTTAGCAGTGGTACGTACCCAAGAAGAACAGCCCAATCCTACGGCATTGCGTACAGCAGTAAGGGATGTGATTCGTCATTGTATTTATGGGGTAGACTTAAACCCTTTGGCAGTAGAGTTGTGTAAAGTTGCCCTTTGGCTAGAGGCACATAACCCAAATGAACCGCTTAACTTCTTAGATCACCATATCAAATGCGGAAATGCAATTGTTGGTTTGGCACATGCCGATGAACTGAAAAACGGCATTGCAGACGAAGCCTTTAAAAAGCTTGCAGGCGATGATAAAGAGGTGATAAAAGAGTTTTCGACAAGAAATAAACAACAGCGCAAAAACAGGGGACAGCTCCAAACCTTTGATGTGAGCAAAACTTCTATTCCGCTAAAGGAAGTACTCGAAAAGCATAAGGAAATTGTAGCTATGCCCGAAAGTACACCAGAAGAAATACAAGCCAAAGAACAGGCGTATTATGCTTTTGCAGAAAGTGAGCATGCTAGAAAAATTCAAATCCTTGCCGATTTGCAAATTGCACAGTTCTTTATCCCGAAAACGGATGAACACAGAAGAGAACTAACCACAGATAGCGACTATTACCAATTCTTACAAGGCAAAAAAGTCCTGCAAGGACAAGGTGTAGCCAAGGCAATGGCATTGGGTGAACAAAAGCACTTTTTCCATTGGTTCTTGGAGTTCCCTCAAGTAATGGCGAAGGGTGGTTTTGACTGTATTTTAGGGAATCCTCCTTTCTTGGGAGGGCAGATGTTGAGTGGTAATTTTGGGTTGCAGTTTGTTGAATTTATCAAACATTATTATGCACCAATTGATACTGTAAATTTAGTGACTTATTTTTTTAGGAGGAATTTTGATCTTATTTCTGAAAATAAATTTATTTCACTCATTTCTACGGATGCTATTTCAGATGGGAAGAACCGTGCAGGGGGGTTAGAAGTGATATGTGGAAATAAAGGTGAAATAAATTTTGCACTTAAGAATATTGTATGGCCTGGTGATGATGCTAACCTTGAAGTTTCATTAATTTCCATTTATAAAGGGAAGTTTAATGGAGTGAAATATTTAGATAAAGAAAATGTTAATCAGATAAATCCAGACTTGAGTTCGTCAAATAATTATATTAAACCATTTCAGCTTAAGCAAAATAAAAATAAGAGTTTTCAAGGTCCAATATTATTAGGAGATGGATTCGTTTTGAGTAAAAAAGAAGCTGACTCATTAATTAGTGTTAATGATAATAATAGAGATGTTATTCAGCCTTATCAAAATGGAAGTGAATTAAATAGTAATATATATCAAGAAACAACAAGGTATGCAATAAACTTTTTTGATTGGGCACAAGAACAGGCCGAAAATTATACTGAATGCTTTGAAATCGTAAAAAATAAAGTATTACCATTCAGAAAAACAACATTAGGAAAAAAAGAAGTCTTAAACTCTAGAGATAAGAGAGTTTTAGAGCAATACTGGAAGTATGAGGCTCCTAGGCCATCATTATATAGCAAACTTAAAAATGTAAAGAGGTATTTTAGAATTTCTACAGGAGGAACAAAATATGTTGTCTTTGCACCTTCTAGTGAAGAAATTGTTTTCTCACATACCATCGCAATTATTGCTTTAGAGAGTTTTTACTTTTTTGGTTTTTTAAGCTCTTCAATTTATGACCATTGGGCGTGGTCGAATTGTAGAAAAAAGGGTGGGGCAACACTGAGATATGCACCAACGACGGCTTTTGAAACATTTCCGTTTATAGACAAAGATAATTTTGAGAATCATAATTTTATAGAAAATATTTCAGAAGTTTATAGTAATAGCAGAAATGAATTGATGCATCTTATACAATTAGGTCTCACCAAAACCTACAACCAATTCCATAATCCACGCTTAACTTCAGAGGTAGAATTACTGAAAAAGGCAGATTTTGAAAAGCAGTACGGTAAAGAAACATGGAATCTCTATAATCATTTGGAAGTCAATAAAGCGGGAAAAGTCAGCTATCAAGAAGCTGTTCCAATGATAGAAGAATTACGCCTTCTACACAAAGAAATGGATCAAGCCGTATTGGAAGCTTATGGTTGGGGAGATATACAACTCAGACATGATTTTTATGAGGTAGAGTATCTTCCAGAAAACGATAGAATACGCTATACCATACACCCCGAAGCTAGAAAAGAAGTCCTCAAACGTCTGCTACTGCTCAATCATGAGCGATATGAAGAGGAAGTAGCACAAGGGCTTCATACAAAAGGGAAAAAGAAGACCGCTACAAAACCAAAACCAAAAGCAACAGCCAAAGCCACCAAAAAAGCAAGTACGCCACCACAGGCAACAGGCGATCTTTTTGGCGGTACAGCCACCCAAACCAATATCCAAAAAGAGGTGACTATTGGCAGTCGTGTAGTAATCCGTAATCTCCAAACTAAAAATGAGATGAAGGTCACGCTCTCCGCAGAACAAAACCCAACACCTTATGACCTGTTCGGACACCAAAACTTAAAGATTACTTCTCAAATGGCACTCGCAATGCTCAATCGAAAAGCAGGCAGTAAGTTCCGTGTAGGAGATGCCGAATGGGAGATTTTGAGGGTGGAGTAAACTTCTGAAAATCTGAATGTAATACAAGCCATCTCTCTAACTGAGGTGGCTTGTTCAAAAAATTAAAACCTGTATTTTTTAACTAAACCATTTTTTATAATGACACCCGTAGATATCAATGAGGTAAAAGAAGTCTTTGACAAGAAAAAAGATTTATATAAAGATAATTACCATGAAATGCTCGGAGATTACAACCGAGAAAATGAAACCATAGGAGGCTACAATGGAAGACAAATCTTAGAGCTTATCCAAAACTGCGATGATGAAGAGGCTAAAAGGGTTCATATTAAGTTGGATAAGGTTAATCAAACTATTTCGATCCGTAATGACGGAACAGCATTTTCATTGAAAGGTTACCGTTCACTAAGTATTTCTAATCTATCTTCTAAATTATCTAAGAAGAGATATATTGGTAATAAGGGCTTAGGTTTTAGGTCAATCATTAATTGGAGTGAGTACATCAAGATCATTAGTAATGATTTTGAAGTCATGTTTTCCGACAAAGCTAGAAAAGCAACTTTTGAAAGTTTGTTTGATGTAGTGCTACAAAAAGAAATCAGAGAGGAACATGGGGTAAAGGATGATGTATATCCTATTCCTTTCCTATCTTCTCCAACACTAACAGCTTCTCCACAAGGTCCATCTTTTTCAACAACAATAGAGGTTAAGTATAAAGTAGAATATTACAACGATATAGTAAGCCAAATCAAGGCATTACAACCTAATATTTTACTCTTTTTAAGACATATTGAGTCCATAGAATTTGAAACAGAAGAAGGGCTTCAAGACCTACAAAGTAATAAGACAGAACACCCTGATTATAGCGAGCAAGTTTTCTCCCCTAAAGAGCTAATTGTTGTCAATGGTGAAGAATGGGAAGTTTTTTCCGATGAACAGGAGATCGAGTTAGAAGAGAATGATAAAGTAGAAAAGTCTTTCTATGAATTGAAAGTAGCAGTTAAAAAAGGGTTGTCTGATAGGGATTCATATTTACATACGTTCTTTCCTACACAAGTAAAATTAGGTTTTCCTTACCTTGTTCACGCTACACTTGATCTAGATCAGAACCGAAATTATCTGAACAAAACAGAAAAGAATAAAATTGTTCTTAGTCATCTCGTGAAATTGCAGACACAGGTCGCAAAATATTTTTCAGCAAAAGAAGTGGATTGGACTCCTTATGAATTGTTGGCAGTAGAAGGTGATGAAAATGACAAACTAAAAATATTAGGTTTCTATGATTCACTAAAGAAGGCTCTGAGAACAGAAGCAGTTTATCCTTGTGTAGATGGAAATTATAGAAAATGCGATGAGGTAAGAAAAATAAGTGAGGATTTTTCGGATTTAGTCATAGAAAATGGTGGCGCAAAATGTTTTCCTCTTTTATTGAAATCGGGATATGGTTCGTTGCCTAAGAACACAGAATATATTCCTAATTTGGAGTACCCAAACCTAATACAAAACGTTAATCAATTTAGTGAAACAATCTCTGATATAGCTACTAGAGTTGAGTTCATTGGTATTCTTCACAGTGAATTCCCTTATAAGAAATTTAATTTTTTGGTGGATGATAATAATGTGCTTATTGATTCATCAGTAGAGGTTTTTACGCCTGCTTCACAAGGCATAAAAATTCCCAGTTATTGTAATATTAGCTTCATTAATACGCGGCTATATTATAGTCTGTTAAGCAAGTTGAAACTCAATAATACACAAGATAAATCTAGGGAGTTTCAGCGTAGCATAAAGAATCATAGTAATATATCTTCTTATGAACCAACACCACTCAATAATAAGATTATTTCATCAACCAATACTTATTTAAATGAAATAGATAGTAAAGATGGAAAAATAGAAGTGATTAGAGAGATGTTATCGTCTATATATCACAATTATAAACTGAGGAGAAATCAAGAAGTAGAGCTAGAGAGAGTTAATATACCATTGCTTGATAGTGATTTAGCAATCTTTAAAGCATCAGAGCTTTATTTTTCAGATGAGTTTCTTGTTGGGCAAATAGCTGATGATGTATTTAGCAATACTCAGCATAAAGATCGTAGAAGATTAGCCTCTTTAAAAGACTTAGGGCTTGAAAATGAAAACTTAGAAGAGCTAGAGAAGTTTTTTAAATGGTTGGGGGTAAATGAGTATGTTATTTATCAACATATAGCGAATTATGGTACTTACGTATCTGCATACAAGTCTTTCATAAAGAAAGATAGAAGTATTAGAGATGTAGATAATTGGATATTTTTCAGAATGGAAAATATTTTAGATAAAATGGAATATCCGCAGTTTATTCTTTGGTTTTTTAAAGAAGAACTGCTTAGAAATGTGTATAATAATACTTCTGGGTATGTTTGTACTAATCGTGAATATAATAGAAGTATTTATCACCATTCATCAATTTCGTATTTAAAATTTATAGCTAATAAACTGATATTAAAGTTTGATCATTATTTGTTAGATGACACTCTCAAATGGTTAGGGAAATTAAATGGTTTAGATGTAGAGTATGAACACGAGTTATTTAAAAAGTACAATATAAGCAAGAGTCAAATAGATTATATACTATCGAATTTGGGTGCAAAAGATGAATTTGAAGATTTACCTATTGGTTATGTAACGGAATGTATAGAAAAAGTAAGTAAGAAATTTCCTCAAGGGAAAAATGCCCAAACCATATATAAAAAAGCAGTTGGTCATTTTGAGAAAAATAACTTACCACTAACAAAAGATGTATTATTATTCGCTGATAATGGTGAAAATAAGCCTACTTTAAAAGCCCAAAGTGAGATTTACTTTAGTGACAAAGTCAAGATTCCGAATAAGCTAAAATCAAAGTATCCTTTTTTCCATTATCCTTTACGTGCAGGAGGAGCTAAAGCTATTCAATTTTTCAAAATAAAGGATGCGTCAACTTTATCGTTTGACATTACTGAGCATACAGTAAGTAAAGAATTGACAGATGATTTCACTACTCTATTAAATAAGCTGAAACCATATTTGTTGGTTTATAGAATCGATCATATCACAAAATCATCTCAACAAAAAGAGGAGGCTTCTGCTTTAAACAAGGTCAATATTCATCTCTGCTCAAAACTGAGTTATAAAATTAAAGATGAAGCATATACCCTTAGTGAATACGAATTTATACCTCAAGAAGACAATAACTATTTTATCAGAATTAATGGGGATGAAACCTTAAAAGAACTTAGAAAGAACCAAGCTTTTTTAGATGCTTTTGCTGATATAATCTGCCATGCTTTTGATTTTAAAAAGAGCAGAAATGATTTTAGGAATTGCCTAAAGGATGATCTAGATAGTATCAAACATACCGTCAATTACCAATATGGTGAAGAAAGTGTTCAAGAAGCTTTAAAATTCTTGAATCGAAAGGATTATGATGTGGATTTTTGGATTGCTTTAACTCAAATTGCGGATCTCCCAATTGATGGTATAGAGAGTATAGAAAAGTTTATTCATGATAAAGAAAATGAGTTAGGTATATCATTGAAACATCTTTCCTTAGATGAGCAAAATTGTATCAAGTACAGCGAAGCGTTAAACTTATTATTTAATTCTTTAGGGCTGTCATTTGACAAAATTAATCAGGAACGTATAAAAGTGGATTTCATTGATGAGCATAAAAAGGAGTTAAAATCATTTTTTGAGAAGCAAGAGTCTTTTGTTAGGGATAATATTTGGAAGTTTTTAGAAGAGAGAGCAGAAGAACAAAAGGACTTTCTAGATTTACACCACAAGTACAGTAAGTTTGAAAGTTTCATTGATCAAAAATCGGGTGAAGTTAGGTTTGTATCGGCAATAGACGTTAAGGAGGTTTTAGACCTTTATTTAAAAGAGCAATTCCCTGATATAGTATTTGAAGAACAGGATATAGATTTAGAGCAAATTAGAAAAAATAATGAATCTGGATTTACAGCTAGTGAATGCTATCGTTTGAACCAAAGTAAGGAACTAAGGAGTTTAATATATTTTTCAATTCAGTTAGAAGGCATTAAAGAGGTACTTAGAGAGCTAGAAAAAGAAAATAAAACAGTAGAATCAACTGTTGAAGAAGCCTCAGAAGAGAATGTGGAAATAGTCGAAAACATTGATTACAGCATAAGAGAAAAGAAAGAGATAACCAAAAGAACTTCTTCGGGACCTTACGTTCCTTCAAACTCCCCAAATAGTGATCGTATTAAAAAGCAAATTGGAGACAACTCAGAAGATAAGGTTTATAAGAAGCTTGTTGAAATGTATGGAAAGGAAAATGTTTTTCATATATCCAAGATGAATGAGGGAGCTCATTATGATATAAGATATACACTCCCTGACTCTGATATCAACATTTATGTAGAAGTGAAGACCTTAACAGGAGGAGAGTTCTATCTTACCGAGCATGAAAAGCTCTTTGGAGAAAAGCACAGAGATAACTATGAACTGTGGTTAGTAGAAGGAACGAAATTATATCCTATAAAAGATTTTTTTAAGAAGAATCACACACTAACCCCTGTGAACTATAAAGTTTCTATTAATATTAAACATTGATCTTAGGGAAGATTTAAAAAAGCTTTTGTCAAATTAGAACAGCTCAGACAAAGTCCCAAGAGGGAATGTCTGAGCTGTTTTTATAGGTCTTTAAAATGCATCAAATGTACAACTATACTAATTTGATTTTCGGGGTGTTCTTCGGGAGGAAAACGATTGATACGAACCTCGAAAACTTTGGAGTAGCCTTGATCGCAGAACTTGGATAGTTCATCATTTTCATTTCTAGGAACAAAGCCTAGTTTGTAATCTTCAAAATAGATCGCAATGGCTTTTGCATTATAAGGATTGTCCTTTTCTCTTTTCAAGTAAGAACTGTTCCAATTGAACATATTAATGTATTCGATGATATGGGGAATTATATGACATATCTGACACTCGAATATAAAAATAGCCTTTAATGTATCAAATGAGTCGATTTTCAATGTCATAAGACTTTTAAATAAGTGACATTAATCTGTACAATGAATAAAGGATATGACAGATAAAGTCAGTAGTAACCCACAAGCCAAGTCCTTATATGACATGAAAAAACCACGTTTAAACAATGTTAAACATGGTTTCTTAGTTTTTGTGTCATATTTGCCACTTGTTTTAGTATATATGGCTATTCAAATTTTGGAGGAGTACCACGCTTGAAAGAGAAGCCTCTCATTTTTTCATGTCGTTGATTTTTTCTGAATTCTGCATCAGGAATATGATTTGCATAGGCTTCGCACCATTTTTGAAAAGTACGAATGGCTAAGTTGCTGTAATCAGGAAATTCTTCTACGAAACTTTCTAGAGTATTATTCGAACCATAAAACTTCAATCGATCTTCTTGGTCTTGAACCCAAAGTAAAAATTCTCGATTGGTTTCCTCTTTAAGTTTTCGGAGTTGTAGGTGTGGATTTTGAGCTTTTATTAAACCATTACGAAGGTATACCTGAAGACATAAAGCCATTGTAACAAAGAAATATTGCCATTCAGAATTAGCCCAATTTTTACCAAAAAACCATTGTCCAAATTCGTGTTCTGGATGGTAATCTTCTGAAAAGTAATTCGTCACCTCAAATTCGTAAACTCTATCCCGGTCTGAACTTCCATCAAGTCTTAGTGTTTTGTTGCTCGTTATTAGAGTTTTTGCAAGAACATTATAGGGTTGTTTCCCTTTAGGGTTTACCTCATACCCTTCGGTGATACCTGTATAGATTGATTCTAGTTCAAAATCATTTTTCAAATCATTAAAGGTAACTACCTGGTCATTACGCTTAATTTTCTGAAAACGGTGGTTGTTAGAGCTTTGAAAATCTTTACCACTAATGTCTGACGTAGGACGGATTTCAGCGATACCTTTGGAAACAAGTGTTTTACCAGTTCGCCCATTAGCTCCATCTGATAAGCTACTGTCAGTGAGTGCTATTGCTTTCATTTTGGTTTCAAAGAACCCATGAAGAGAATAACCGATAGCAGACATTAGTGCTTGAATTCGATTTCCTCTAGGGTTTAATATTTGTTTTAATTCTCGATTACTATTGACATAACCTTCTGAGATAAGTACAATAAATTTGGCAAAAGCTGAACGATCAAAGATCGAATCAATATTTTCTAGGTATCTAGAATCAAACTCATGTGGTATTATTTGCTCTTCCCAGATATAACCATTCATACTTGAATAATCTTTAAAGCTAATTCCACTATCTTTAATCTCAAGAAAACCGTTTTTAAAGAAGATAAATGAGGTGTTTTTATCATCTTTCATCAATTTGAATTCTCGATCAGGGTTTAATTGAGCAAAGAAGTTTTCACTACTAAATTTAGGTTTGGAGCAAAAAGCATTAAACATTTCTTGCTCAGTTAGTCCATTGATTTCTTTATAATTTTTAAAAACCTTTTCAATAATGATAGCAATGATGTCATCTACTTCAATAGCTGCAATTATATTTCGAAGTACTCTAACAAATTGACGTTCATTTTTAGTCGTACTAATTCTGAAAAAGCCCATCGCTTTAAGAAAACATATAAATAGAAAAGCATCAATTGAAATTTTTTGATTACCATTTTTATCAATAGTTATAATAAAGAAATTAATCACTAGCCGTTGTTGTTGCTCTAGCTGTTGCTTCTTTGGTACGCCTCCTTCATAAGCCAAGTGGAATAAGGTGTTTACCCTGATTCCATTTCCAGTTGAGTTGAGACATTTGTTGTATTGATCTTCACACTCTGAAAACTCGTAACTACTATTAAAATTACTTATGCGGTGAAAATAATCTCTTCCATTTTCACCTAAAGCGTCAACCAATGCAAAACCGATATTAAGCCAATTGTCATAACCATCTGTGATGTCAAGTTGATTTCGCTCTATGTATGAAACGATATATTCAATACTTTCTTCAGTAGATATATTGACTTTTATTTCATTAGCTACATCTTTGATGACTGTTGCAATGTGTTGCGGTTTGTTGCTTTGAGTTGCAGTAGGAATATTATTTTTTACAAAACTCATAGTTGAAAAAGGTTAGTATTTATAAAACAATTTGGGTCATGTGGGATAAAACAAGCTCTGCTAATGTCTTTACAAGCTTTATCGACCTCTAGGTTATACTGTTGTTGCATATAGTTGCGAATTGCAACAAAGTGGGAGAGGTGGTGTTCGTCTGAAACATCAATGTGAATAATCCATTTCAGACCATCTCCACCTGGACTTGTAAAGAGTAGTAGCGTTTGTAATTCAGTTTCTTTTAAAAGAAATTTTCGACTTTGCTCAATGTTATCAAGGTGGTCAAAATCAATACAAATCATATTAGAATGGCTGATAACTCCACGTTCACTTCTTTTTGAACAGACACAGGAGAATGTTACATAATCCATTTGTTGTTTGAGTGAAGGAGCTTTCGTTCGTCTATAATTGTTGGTTATTTTTTTGTGATAATCTCCAATAATGACTTTGTAGACCATCGGGATAGTGATGTTGCGGTATGGAATAGTATTTTTGATTCCATTTTTGAAGTATGAAAATAATCCTTGGTTGATATCGTAAATATCCCAATTTAAAGGATAGCCGTTAGCTCCAATTATATTGCCAAAGCTGTCTTTATGAATTTTACTCATTTCTCTGAATTTTAGTTGAAAAAAGGCAATACGAAACCACCCTCATTTCTGAGGTATTTTCAAAATTGGATTGCCTGTGAAATAAAAAATTAGAGTTGTGGAATACTATTGATTAGTGCTTCCTTTTGTGCTTTTTGAAGGTGTAAGTACACTTCTGTTGTTTTGATATTACTATGCCCCATAGACTCTTTTATTGCGTAGATATTTCCTGAAAATTCGAGTCCAAGGCTTGCAAAGGTATGTCTTGAATTGTGGTATGTGATTTTCTTATTGATACCTACTTCGTCCATCCAAACTTTAAGTTTTTTACTGACATTAGAATAAGAGCAAGGAAAGATCCTTTGTGTATCACTACCTCTTTTTCCCATCATTTCTAAAGCTGTTGGATGTAATTTGATTTTCATTAGCTTGTCGGGTGTTTTCTGCGGATAAAATGAAAGTACGTTATCGCTCGAAACATTTGACCAAGTAACAGAAAATGTATCTCCAACTCTGAGGCCTGTAAAGCATGAAAACAAGAAAGCTTTTTTCAGTTTTGAAGAGTTGAAATCTGTTGCTTTGAGTTGCTGTAACTCCTGAAAAGTTAGAGCAACTTTATTAGAAGTAACCTGCTTGATTTTCTCTACTTTCTCCATCGGATTATTGAAAATCAATTCATCTTTAATTGCTTCCTTAAGAATACATCCAATTTTGTTGAAGTAGCTATATGCTGTGTTCTGAGATCTATGATTGAGTAGAAAATCTCTATATTTTTTAAGAAAAAGTGAATTTACTTCACCAAATAATAAATGATCAGAACCATTAAAGACGACTAAAGATTTTAAAGCACTCAAATAAACCTGTTGGTTTGAATTCCCTTTTCTTTCTACGATTTTAATAGCATAATCAAAGAAATTAACCTTATTCCTACTTGAGTCGAGATAACCGTAGCCATACATAAGAAGCTTTTTTTCCTCATTACTTCTAATTTGTTCAGCGAGCAGTCTAATATCTTTATTGTGTTGTCGCTCTTTGGCAGATTTAGGATTCTTGTAAAGCTTTAGTTTCATGGAAAAAGAAGTCTTCCTTCCATGAATACAAGTCGCTATATAGAGATAGGTAAACCTTTTTTTACCTTTTCTTTCCCAAGTTCTTACCATTTTCCTCCAATTTTTAAACTATCTCTTAGATGACTTGTTGTGGAAGCTTTTTGGATTGCCTCATCTTGTGTAGTGATTGGATTGCGAAGGAGCCATTCATCGATTAGGTCTCGATCGAAAAAGATCATTTTCCCATTTGGTTTGGAGTATGGGATTTTGTTTTGTGAGGTCAGTTTGTACAAATAGGATTCTGAAATCCCAGTGTACTTAGAACATTCGGAGATATTGAAGGCTCTTTTTTGAAAAAGTAGCGATTCGTGAATTTGACTTAAAAGCGTAATTATTTGTTGCATCATTTAAAAAGTTTATGCTTGAAAAAGTGATTAACTATGATGCAATTATAAGTCAAGGAAAGGTCAAAATTATAGGATATCCCTAGTGAAATAGGGGATATCCCTTCATTTATTTTATGGCAACTGAATATAGATCAGCAGGTAATTTACTGATATAATTACTTGTAGAGACATTCTTTGCTAGGTTCTCTTTATTAACTAAAGATTCGCCATTACATGTGAAATTCTGCTTTATACGTTGATTTATGTTATCCTTTTTGCTAGAGCTTATGATTTTAAAGTCACGATGCAATTGAAGAAGAAAGAAGATGGCTTTTAATTCATTGACATTTCCTTTCCAATTGATAAGTGGGGTATTTTCTTCTCTGAATTTATCTTTCCATTCACTCAGTGAGCATTCTAGTTTATCTTTTACTGCCTCAAATATTTGGTGGAGAATTTTATCAACTTCTGGTGTATAGAGATCCGTTAGTTTGAATGGCTGATTCTCATATCTTGAAATGTTTTTTCCCATAGGGTCTTGAATTTGGATATTGGGATGGATTTTAGCTATGAAATGTAACCATTCTTCAGCATCGTGGTTTGAGATGCTGTTTTCAAATTGTGTTATATGTTCGTCTTGTTTATTATTTTTTAACTCTTCTTTGAAAAGTTCTTGAGCACCTTTGTACTTACAAAGTTGAATGAAAATTTCAATATAGTTGGATTTGTTGAATACGTAATTTGAGATAAGTATCTTGTAAAATAGTTGTATTCTCTCATGAGCTTTGTAGCTTAGTTCTATAAGCCCATTGTCAATGACAGGCAAAAACTCATGATGCTTATTTTCCAAAAAAGCTACGTGCTCCATAATAAACCTAAGCTTTTGGAGTATAATCAGTTTCTCAAATACATTAGCGAGTTTTTCTGTGTCAATATAATTGAGTAGAACACGCTTGCACATTGCGACAACAGGTTTTTCCATTTTTTCGTAGCGATCAAGGTCAAAATTATATTTGGCAAGCACTAGACTAAATCCATCAATCACCTTTGTTATACTTCCTCGATCTATTGCGTTGTAAAGCTCTTGGCAATGATCGAGATAGTAATGGAATGCTTTTATATAGAGGAAGAGCTCTTTTTTAGATGTTTTTGAGAGCCTTATCATTTGAGCGACTTGTGATCTCAATCCTAAAGCCCTCAATATGATAGGTAGGGGTTTCCTATTAATGATAGCACTGAAGTTTTTTCCTCTCTTATCGTAGGTATTTATTGTTTTGCCCCATGTCTCAATGGTTTTTTCCTTGTTTAAGTATGGATATCTTTGTTGTAGGATCGTAGTCAGGGTTTGAGTAGGAGTAGTTTTGCTTTGTCCCATATTAGCTTTAGTTAATTGTTGTACAAAATTACACTTTTTAAATTGTATCTTGAATTTTTTCAAGTGATATACTATGTGTTTTTAACAACTAAGAAGTAATTGTTTGAGCTTTTCTTTTAGTTATGTTTCACCCAAACAACTCAGGAATACAATCCATTAATTGATCTTTTCGAGAATCAATAATCTTGGCATAAATAGAAGTCGTCTTGATATCACTATGTCCTAGAACCTCCTTTAAAACATAAATATCGGCTCCGTAGGTAATCGCCATTGTCGCAAAAGTATGTCTTGCACAGTGGAAAGTAATATGCTTGAAAATACCTGCTCTCATTACCCATTCCTGTAAAATTAGGTTGATATTATTGCCGTAGCTTAGTCGAAAAATATAAGAGTTGTCTTCTCGGATTTCTTCAATGATCTGCTTTGCTGTCTTGTTTAACTTGAGGTACATAAACTTTGACTTGGTTTTCTGCGGTCTAAACTTGATTGTATCATCTTTAATATCATTCCAGGTAAGTTTAGTTACGTCTGACCATCTTAGACCTGTGTAGCAAGAAAATAGAAAGGCTTGTTTAAGTTTTGGTTTCTTGCATTCGGTCTGAGCTAGTATTTGTAGTTCTTCGTGTGTGAGGTATTCCCTTTGACTGTCAGCTTGTGGAATAGCAGATACATGATTGTTCGGATTGAAGTGGATGATATGTTCCTTTTCAGCTTGATTGAGTACGGCTCTAAAGCGATTATAATAAGCACAAGCGGAGTTTTGAGCAAGCTTCTTGAGTAAATAACGTTTATAGCTTTCAGCAAAGGGAATATCAATTTGACTAAAATTAAGTGTTTTTCGGTTGTTATTGAATTTGTGAAGGTGTTGTAAAGCTGTTCTCCAAGTTTCTTGATTGCTTCCTATCTTGGTCTTAACGATTTCTTCAGCGTAATTGAAAAAATTAGATTTGGAATTGAAAAGCATAACTCTATCATATCCGAAGCGATTAAGTTCGACCAATTTTTCATTTTTCAATTTCTTAGCTTGCTTCCTCATCTCTCGATTATACGCTTTTTCTTCATTGTCTTTTGGGTTGTTATAGAGAGTAATTTTTAAGCTTTGTAGACTTCGCTTTCCTCCATCGTAGATATCGAGTGCAAGATGGATTCCTTTTTTCCCTTTTCGTTCTCTAATTGATACAGATGCCATAATTGTGTCTAGTTGAATAGTTTGTTCAGTTCTGATTTTTTGATAATAACCCTTTGCTGTCCGATTTTCACAGCTTTAAGTTTGTTACTCTTAATAAGACGGTAAATGGTTTTTCGATTAATATGAAAAAGCTCACAAGCCTCTTTTATGCTCAGAAATTCTTTAGTTTCAATATGGAGTAAATTAACAAAGCGTTTTTCCTCTTTCTTGTATTCCTCTTCTTCCATACTCAAATGAATAGATTCATCTCGTTTCTGTTGTTTGTATGCCCTTTGAGCGCATTCAAGTGAACAGTATTTGGTAGAAACTTTCTGAGCAATAAAGTATCCTTTACAGTAAAGGCACACTTTGTCTATGCTTTTGAAAGAAGTCATGAATTGAAGATTTTATCCAAGTCAGAGCGTTTGATGATGATCTTCCGACCAAGACGAGTGACTTTGAGTTTATCAGCGTTGATCAGTCGATTCAGTGTCCAGCGACTAGCTCCAATTAGAATGGAAGCTTCTTTAATGCTCAAAAACTCTTTGATCTGTATTTCTTGTAGAAGAATTGGGTCTTCTTCTTTTTGGTTTGAAGATGGGGTAGGAGGTGGAGGTATTTCTCCAAATTTCTTACGAAGCTTGTAGGCTCTTTTAGCACAAGCATCTGAGCAATTTTTAGTTGCTGTTGTTTTGGCGATAAAGGAATTACCGCATACTTGGCAAGTCTTCTCAATTCGCATATTTGAACTCATGGCAATAAAGTTTAATCCTTTTAAATGCAGTTAAAGTTATTTCACCGAGCAACGTGGGACATTATTTCCCCCTCATGTTACGATTTGTTGCACGACTTGCATTTTAGGATTATTGTCGCCATTTTGCAACCAAATAAGGTTGGAGAACAGCTAACGAAAGGCAAGCAAAAGAAACAATCCAAGCATAATCTTTTGTTTTTATTGATTATACTTGGATTTTATTTGCCGTTTATACCCTACCTATTTGCCGATACAGAATGATAAAATCCCCTTTTTTAGCCCTTTGAGGGCTTTTTTTGTGTGTCGGGGGACGGTTTTGGGGACAGGGGATTCATTGATAATAGATTTAATGTAATTTCTTTTGTTTAAGTTTTGAATACTTTAACTGTAACTTCTTGCAAATGGTTTAGTCTGTATCTATATTCTGATTTTTATAAAACCATGTTTATTGTTAAGTAGGGTGGAAGAATGTATATTGAGGATTTTTTAAGAGAAAATGAATTAACTGTAAGCCAGTTAAAAGAGGAGTTGGAACGCAGGGAAGTAAGTAGTGCATTTGAATTACATCAAGAAATGCCTAAAGAATGGTTAGCGTGGTTTTCTAAAACTGAAAAGAAATCAGAAAGACTGTTTGCCTGTGTAAAGTATGTAGCGGATGATAAGTCGCATGGTTTTATAAAAACTTTTGAAGAGGTAAAACAACTAAATCTACAATCCCTCAGAAAAAGAGATGAGCATGATCACAAGCTTATGAAAAAAGACGTGAGTGATTTAGTCTCTGGTGATATTGTTTTATGTGAAAAGAATAGTGAATCTGGACAAATAAAAATCATAGATGAGGTATTTACAGGTATTCTGATTACACAAAATCATCAGCCTTTTTTCATTTGTATAGAAGCTCATTTACCTGTAACGGTCTTTCCCTTAACTAAAAATACAAATATCGAAGAAGCCGTTCTGACAAATGTTGGTTTGACTTTCGATAGAAATCATTTCCATTGTGAAGAACTACCTGATGACATAAGTCTAGCGGATAGAGGTTTGATCATAGAACGCTATATCGAATATTTAGAGATCTTATCACCTGAAAGTGTAGCATTTTTGAAAAATGAACTAGGAGATAAATTCGAACAGAATATAAACGTTAGCTATTTTCAACAAAAAGAATGGGATCAGCTAAAGGTGAGGAGTGAAACCTTAGCGAAGATAGCTTTTTTTCAAAAATGGGAAGATATTTCAGAAAAAAGCAATAAATCTTTATTTAATTCCTTAGACCTTGACACACAACTACTACTTTTTAATTCTACTCAAACGCCCAAAAGTCTGTGGAGCGACCAGTTTTTACACCAGCTAATAAATGAAAAAATTGAAGCTAATAAACTTCGTCTTCTACCCAAAGAAAGGAAAGAAGCTTTAGTAAAACAGTTTTTGGTCGAGTATGAGAGTGAAATTATAGAAGATGAAACAACTTATATTTGGGCAAAAAGTATAATTAATGTCCTCAATGATTTGACATTAACAATTGACTTTTTGAATGAAAGGCTAAGTCCTAAGTTTCAATTTGAGGGATGGTTAAACAATACAACTTATGGAGAATACCAAGAGCATATAGCTTTAAAGGCTCTGACAAGTCTTAGTGCAGTGCAGCAGTCAAAGGTTGTTCAAAAGTTAGGTGATAAGTTTACATTTGAATTAATAGCGGATATAAAACCTACGGAAGATCGCATTATCCAATTAAAAGTAATTGACCTTATTCAAAGGGAAATTGCTAAAAGACTCAATTTTGTTGTTTTCGATTTGGAAACAGATAAGGAACGGGTATATGAATTTGGAAGTGTGGACAATCGAGGGGAAATTATTAATTACCCGCATGATGAAAAGACATATTCCAATTGGCTTAAAGAAGAATCCCTAAAGTTTTCAAATGAGCTATCGAAACTCTTAAATAAGGCATCTATTAAATCGTCTAAAACACCTGAAAAGGCGTTTGTTGATGTAGATAAACTTTTTGAAGATAGGCTTGTGGTTGGACATAATATCATTGATTTTGACCTGCAAATCTTATCCGATTTAAAATTTCAAGAAAAACCTGTTTTGAAAGTTTGGGACACACTTGTTCTTGAATTGCTTTTGAGTCCTGAGCTTCGTTCTTATGCACTTCAAACGACGCATAGTGCACTAGAGGATGCAAAGCATAGCAAAGTGTTATTCCTAAATCAGTTATTGAGACTATTTTACTTGGATGATGAAGCCTTTTTTAATATTACCGAAATGTTTGAGGTCAGTCTAAAAACTGAACTTCAAAACTTGCGTGAATACTTCAAGAAAGTAAATTGGATTTCCTCGGAAGTATTGAATGAAACGAAAATAAGTCTCTTCAAGCAAGTGAATCGTTTGCCTATTTTAGAAGAAATTAATCGTACTTGTTTAGACAGTGATTACCCAAAGCAAGTGTTTGTGATGGCTAATGAGTTGCGTTATGCTGTACTCGACACCGTTCTTGAATTTCAGGCTGAAAAGCAGGATGATGCTTCTTTCTCAAAAATCAATAAAACAGCTTTACTAAACTTGGAAAACAAGACATTGGCAAAAGCGCTTAAAATTCATATTGAGTATCATGAGAAACGTAATGGAAAAGCGGTTTTTTTAGGACAAATTTCTCCTTTTTTGAGGAAAAAGATAGATATAGAGATTATCAGTGGAACAGCTCAAGACAGCCTTTGGAATAGAGAAAGTAAGCCATTTGATTTTAGGAAAAAACGTTTTCAGTTTGCATTGTCTTTAAGGCAGTTTTTTGAATATCAAGAGCAAATTTTAAAAGATGATCAAATCCAAATAGTGATTGTTGATCAAGATTTGATGACGATCCAAAACAAAGATGTGTTAAAACTCTTGAGACTAAAAGACGTCCTTCAGTTGGCTAGTGACCACTCGTTTTGGATTAAAAATTCTGGAGGTATCAGTAGTATAGGTTTGAATCAGAAAGAGGTCATTGAATTAGGGCTTGAAGATGAAAGTATTTTAGCTTATGATAATTTTTGGATTGAAAAATATGAATACGGAAAATACAGAATCTGTGGAAATAAAAGATGGGATAAAGCTCTTGAACAGATACCTAAAGAACGTATTTCTGAACTTAAAATAGCAGAAGGTGTATTGCCAAAGAGCCAATGTACTCTGGTGAAAACATTCCAAAAAAGTACTAAAGCATTGGTAAGAGTTAATCCCGAAAGTATCTATCGTTCCCGTTATTGGTGTTTTCAAAAAGAAGTTCTAAAAAGCAGTATAGAAGCTAGAGAGGCAGTCATCTTGATTGTACAACGTAAGGAAGAAATTCAAGAGCTAGAAAATTATTTCAGAAAAGGTTTAGGCTTTTATGTGCCTTCGTCTCAAGCTAGTTTGAGCAGGCGATTAGAATTGCTTCAAGAAAGTACACAACTGAATAAGCTAGTTGTGATTACACCAAAGCAACTTACAAATGTACTTCTGATGAACAGAGAAGGTTGCTTCAAGTTCATCTTAGATGCTTTTTCTTTGTATGAGTCATTTTTCATTACTAAAGACTCACAGATGTATCAAGATTTCCAAAAACAGGCAAATACTGATGGAGAAGATAAAGCTGAAATTGATAGTCACAAACCTTTGGAAAGAGATACTTTTTTTCTGCTGAAAATTCAGAAGCGTTATATAGATGTCCTCCGAAGATTGATACTGTTCAATAATCCCGAACATGAATTGATGATCTTAGATCCTAGAGTAGAGGACTTCCAAAACCTCGAAAAAATTTGGAATACGAATATCCGAATGATTAAGCTCGAAATGGATTTGGAAGCTTTAGAAGAAGAAGCCAAAATTGCTGACCGTTTCTTTTCTGCACCAATAAGTGATGGACGAAATTTACCAATGCCTCTTGCGGACATTAAGAAAATGTTAGCCGAGGTCTTTTTGGGTAAAGATCTGTTTTGGTATGACTATCAAGAGCCGTATTTAGATCGGATTATCCCTTCTGAAAAAGATCTATTGGTCAGTTTACCCACTGGCGGAGGAAAGTCTTTGTTATTTCAAGCACCTTCTTTGTTTAAATCGGTCTTCACCAATCGAATGTCGATTGTCATTACACCACTAAAAGCTTTGATGGAAGATCAGGTAAATACCTTGTGGGAGAAAGGGTTTATCAGTAATGTAGATTACATTAACTCAGATCGGAGAAGTGACTTATCCCTTATTTATCGCTCTATTGCAAGTGGAGAAGTGTCTTTGCTCTATATCACACCAGAGCGTTTTAGAAGTGGGGCTTTTCTAAATGCTTTAGAACAACGACTTCAAATTGATGGCGGTTTGGAATACGCTATTTTTGATGAAGCTCACTGTGTTTCTCAGTGGGGACATGAGTTTCGTCCAGATTATTTGAATAGTGCTAAAGCAGTAATGAAACTCAAAAAAGCCAATGCCGAAAACATTAATACACCTGTATTATTATTTTCAGCAACTGTATCAAACAAGATTTTTGAAGACTTCCAACAGATTTTCAAGTAATGGAGAGATTACCAGACCATAAAGTATATAACCCGATACGAGATCATATCGCTATAAATTTTGTCAGAAAAGGAAATGAAGATGAAATCAAGGCTTTTATTTCCAATAATTTAAACGAACAGAATTTCAATCCTGAATGTAGCCGAGTACTTATTTTTGTACAAACAAGAAACCAAGCAGAGGAAGCCACTGAACAGCTTAAAGAGGAACTTAAAATAGCAAAAAGACCGTATGCTGAACAAATTTCTTTTTATCATGCGGGTTTAGACAGTATAGAACGAGAAGAACGTTATGAAGCTTATAAAAATGGTGAGATTGTCATCCTATTAGCGACCAAGGCTTTCGGTATGGGTATGGATATTCCAAACATTCATTACATCTACCACTTAAGTCCAAGTTCTACATTTGAAGATTTTTTACAGGAAGTGGGAAGGGCAGGGAGAAACAAATCCTATCTAAATCAAGCTGGTTTTTCTGACAATCATCCTATTCAAGCTTATTGTTTGCATACAACTGATTCTTTCAAAAAAATTAAAGACAAAGAGCATAAGTATCAGATTACGTGGGAGAAAATCAAGGCAACAAGAAAGGCGATATTTGATTATGTACAGCGGTTTAGAGAACTAAAAGTTGAAAAAGAAAAAGCTTTTCCATTACCTCTAGACATCCAAGATAAAGATGGTGAAGAGGTGTCAAGAGTCGCTTTGCATTGGCTTGAAAAATTATGTAGAATCCGATTGGGGTTATACACTCCAACTTATTTGCCTTTGCAACTCAGCACTACCAATGTGCATATTCCTTCTACCGAGAAAGAAGAAATCGCTAAGAAACTAAATGTCCTCTATAATTTCTTAGGTGAAAAGAAGCATACAACGGAATGTTTTCAGAACAAACTGATGATTCAACAGTATGAGTTATCCAAGGTCATGAATGTGAAATCAAATGAGGTATTTTCTTATTTGTACAAAGCACAGAAATATGGTATCTGTACGCTCTTACGAGATGCGATTTTAGAACCTACCAAAAGACGAAAGAAAGAAGTAGAAAGTGAAATATTTTTCAACAAACAAAGTGATCTTGACTTCTTATCAAGCCGTTCACCTTCATTTCTATGTCTCGAAAAAGTCTTTGAATTTGCTTATCAGTTACTTAATGCCTCTAAACCAGAAGACCGAATTGTTTTAGACAATAATTATTTGGAAACAGAAATACAGAATATTTTATCTTCCATTTCTGACTCGGATTTTTATTGGCTAGACAATAAAGAGTTGGGTGCAGAAAAGTATACTAAAGAAGTAAATAAAGAGAAGAAAGACATTCAAAGTCGATTCAAGTTTGCTTTTAAAATGGTGCACAACTGTCCAAATTACAGCTTTAAGTCTGTTATGAATACGGATGAAGAAGAGAAGGCAGGAGCCCAGCAGTTGATCTATAATGCAAATAAGGACAATAAACTAGGACTAAGCTATCTAAATGAGTTTAGAAAAGACCTTGTTAAGCTGATTCATTATGTTTCTAATGAATACTATTCTAAAGAAAGTTTCAGGTTCAATATTGTTGGATTATCTAATCATTTAGGTTTTGATCAGCAGGGGGAAGAGTATTTTGGTCAGCTTGTGTTTTTCGCAAAAGCATTTGGTTATCTAAAAGGTGGAGGGAGTCTCGTTCCGATGGGGATTGAGTTATTTATAGATGAGCTTTCGGAAATCAATGAAAATGAAAAAGATGCTTTGGATGCCAAGTGTTTTGAAGAGTTTCAAGAAAGCAATCAAATGAAAGAACTTAGGCTTCTTGCATTGGAGTGTCTTTCTCTAATTGATGACAGAAGATATGATGCCTTTATTAAAGCCTATTTTGAATGCGCTAATGTCTCAGAATTGATTCACCTGTTAGAAGAATATCTCGGGGAAGATCATGAGAATCTAAAGGCGTTCAGACAAGAAGCTTTACAAAAAGCAGAAGAAAAACTTAGTGATCAGCAAGTACTTGTGTATCAAGCTCCACTTTCAGATAACCTGCAAGTGATTGCGGGTCCAGGCTCGGGTAAAACACATACCTTAACATTAAGAGTTGCTCGTTTGATTCAAAAAGATAAGATTGATCCCAAAAACATTCTTATTCTAGCATATAACCGTGCTGTAGTAGCCGAATTGAAAGAACGATTAGGGAAGCTTTTTAAAGAGTTAGGTTATGGAAAACTGATACACAGACTAAAAGTATTTACCTTTCATGGTTTCTGTAAATTTGCACTAAAAGAGCAGTTAAAGACGGATCATTTGGAAGAATGGGTACCTACTTTTTTGAAATTAGCACAAGATAAACCCGGTCTAGTGGCACAAGCCTTGGGCGGTATTAATTATGTTTTTGTAGATGAATTTCAAGATATTACCACAGAACGTTTGGAATTATTGAAGGTTGTAGCAAATGCCAAATCCGTACGTATCTGTGTCATTGGAGATCCAAACCAAAGCATCTATGGATACCAACGTTTTAACGAAGGAGGACAGATGGACTCTTTGCCTTACTATAAGGATTTTGCTAAAGTTTATGTTCCCAAAGAATATTACCTAAGCAACAATTATAGGTCTTACCCAAGAATTGTAGAGCAGTCTGAGAAGTTCTTAGCCTGTAATGATTCTAGATATAAGATGCCTGAGATGAAAGCTGTTTTAAAAGCCGATTCATCAGAATCTTACACAGAGAAAATTGATTGCTCTAATGGTAAGGACTATATAAAATGGGACGAACGTACACTCTCACTAATGCAAGAACAAGTTGGGGGGAAAGACAAATATCAATCTATAGCCTTGATGTTCAGGAGTAATGAGGAGGTTTTTAGAGCGTATAATGAGCTTGTAAAAGCATTGCAGAAAAGTGATTTACCTCTCCCAAAAATTAGTATTCAAGGCAATAATAGTAGCCCCAAAAGTAGTAGGGCTTTTTATGAGTTTTTCAAGATTATCAAACAACAACAAGAAAAACGCTTAGACCCGAATTATGTCGTAAAGCTAGAAGCTTATAAAGAACTTCTTATCGAAAAATATAAGCATTGGGATGAAGACTCATTTCATTTATTTCATGCCTTGGTATTAGAGTTTGATCATCAAAAAGAGGAAAATGCCAGCTATCAAGACCTTTATGATTTTATAGCTGAACTCGCAGATAAAGAAGATGGACAACTCACCAAAATTTTTAATAAGCACATCAAAAAAACTTCTGGGCAAGCAGAGAGTCAAGAGATTATTCTCACTACAATACATAAGGTAAAAGGGGTTGAATATGATGCAGTGATTATACCTCCTTCTTTTGCGCCTTTGCCCTATGGCATACAAGAAGAGTTGACCGAAGAAGTTACCAAGGATTTTATAGAAGAAGAAAGACGACTTTATTATGTTGCTTTCACAAGAGCAAAGAGAATGTTGATTACTTATTCATGGAAAAGAGAAAAAGCATTAAAAGAGGGAGTAGAATTTAAAGGAGTTAACAATGAAAGTCTTGGTATTCCAATTGATGGAAGCCTTGACAACTTACATATATCATGGAATGCTAAAAGTGGTAATTATGGAGGTCTGAAAAGCAAAGATTACATCAAAAATAATGTAAAACTTAAAAGTGAAGCTTCTATTGAGTTGAGGTATGGTAATTATGGTCTTGAAGCTTATGTCAAAGTAGAGGGTAAAAGAGTTGGGAAATTAAGTACGGCTAAGGTCAAAGAACTAGAAAGAAAAGTTTCAAAAAAGACAAAGGAGATCACAAATATGATGGTTACAAGTATTGCGGTTTATACCCGTGAAGAGTCTCTTAGGTATGATGAAAAACATGAAACAAATCATACTGATAAATGGGAGAATGGAGTTAATGAAGTATATTTGGTAAATGTCTCTGGATTTGGAAAAGAAAAATAGATGGCGTGAAAGCTTTATCTAAACATATTTTAACATCAATCCTTTCCTATTTTTTGTCCAATCATCGTTCTTAGAAGGAAAGAGAAATTAGGCTACAACCACCATCATAACTGTAGCCATAAAGCTTGTAAAAGATAATACAGAAAGCCTCTCTTTTGGGAGGCTTTTTTCATATAGATATTTTAAACTAACTCATGGCAAAGAAAGCAGCAGCGAAAGCGAAGAAGAGTATGGAAGAGAGTCTGTGGGACTCAGCCAACAAGCTCAGAGGAACGGTAGAATCATCGGAATATAAGCACGTAGTACTTGGGCTGATCTTTTTGAAATTTACCTCAGACAAGTTTACAGCGCGTAGAGAGGAGCTGATCGGAGAAGGGAAAGAGAAATACTTAGAGATGAAGGAATTCTATAATATGAAGAATGTCTTTTTCTTGCCCGAAGAATCTCGTTGGGAGTATCTGATTGCCAATGCCAAACAAGACGATATTGCTCTAAAGATTGATACAGCTTTGCATACCGTAGAGAAAAACAATCCGTCTTTGAAAGGGGCTTTGCCAGACAACTATTTTTCTAGGCTAAACCTTGATGCTTCCAAGCTGTCGGCATTGCTCGATACGATCAACAATATTGATACGCTAGGCGATAAGGAAAATGATGTAGTAGGACGCATCTACGAGTATTTCTTGGGCAAATTTGCCTCTGCCGAAGGAAAAGGCGGTGGGGAATTCTATACCCCAAAATGTGTGGTAAACCTCATCGCTGAAATGCTAGAACCTTACAAAGGGAAAATCTATGACCCTGCATGTGGTTCGGGAGGGATGTTTGTACAGTCGATCAAGTTTGTGGAAAGCCACCAAGGAAACAAGAGAGACATTTCGATCTACGGACAAGAATATACGGCTACTACCTACAAACTAGCCAAAATGAACCTTGCCGTACGTGGTATCTCGGCTAACCTTGGCGATGTACCAGCCAATACCTTCTTCAAAGATCAGCACCCCGATTTGAAAGCGGATTATATTATGGCAAATCCGCCATTCAACCAATCGCAATGGAGAGAGACCAACGAACTAGAAGACGATGCACGTTGGGCTGGTTATACTTCTCCTCCTACGGGAAATGCGAACTACGCTTGGATTTTGCACATGCTTTCCAAACTTTCTGAAACAGGTACAGCAGGTTTTGTACTTGCCAACGGTAGTATGAGTTCGAATACTTCGGGAGAGGGCGAAATCCGTAAGCAACTGATCGAAAATGATATGGTAGATTGTATGATTGCCTTGCCAGGGCAGTTGTTCTATACTACCCAAATTCCTGTTTGTTTGTGGTTTGTGACCAAAAACAAAAAGGCAGATAACGAACACGGTTACCGTAATCGTGAGGGCGAAACCCTTTTCATTGATACTCGACAAATGGGGAGTATGGTAAGCCGTACCCAAAAAGAATTGTCCGCAGAAGATATTGCAGAAATTTGCCGTACCTACCATGCGTGGCGTGGAGAAGAAAAGGACGGAAATTATGAAGATGTAGCAGGTTTCTGTAAGTCGGCTAGCCTAGAAGATATTCAGAAGAATGATTATGTACTGACCCCAGGGCGTTATGTGGGAGTTGCCGAAGAGGAAGATGACGGAATTCCTTTTGAAGAGAAAATGAGCAGCCTAAGCCAAAAGCTTTTTAGCCAAATGAAAGAGGCCGAAGTTTTAGACTTGGCTATTCGTGAAAACTTAAAACTTTTGGGCTATGAATAAGGGGTGGAGAGAAGTTAAATTAATAGATGTTACCTCTAAGATTGGAAGTGGTTCAACTCCTAGAGGTGGAAAAGAAGCTTATAAAACAGAAGGTATTTCTCTTATCAGAAGTCAAAACGTTTTAGACTTTGAGTTTTCAACCGACGGCTTAGCTTTTATTGATGAAGATCAAGCTGAAAAGTTGAAAAATGTAATTATTGAAGAAGGTGATATTCTTATTAATATTACAGGTGATTCAGTGGCAAGAGTCTGTTCTGCACCAAAAGAATATTTACCTGCTAGAGTGAATCAGCATGTGGCTATACTTCGACCAAACAAAGAAGAATTAGATTCATCTTTTCTGAAATACTTTTTGTTGTCACCTTACCAAAAGGCACATTTACTTACTCTTGCATCTTCGGGAGCGACAAGAAATGCTTTAACAAAAAGCATGTTAGAAAATTTAGAGGTTAAGCTCCCCCCACTTCATGAACAAAAAGCCATAGCTCATATTCTAGGTACATTAGACGATAAAATCGAGCTAAACCGCCAAATGAATAAGAGTTTGGAAGAAATGGCACAAGCCCTCTTTCAGTCTTGGTTTGTGGACTTCGATCCTGTGATAGACAATGCTCTCAAACAAAGAAACGAAATTCCCAAAGCTTTAGCCTATAAAGCCGAAAAGCGAAAGGCTGTACTCGCCAATTCAGAATATCCAAGTTTGCCCGAAGAGATTCAAGCCCTTTTCCCTTCTTCTTTTGTCTATAATGAGACACTTGCAAAATGGATTCCTGAGGGATGGGAGGTGAAGAAGTTAGAAGAAAATGTAGAGGTAAAGTATGGTAAAGACCACAAAAAATTATCTGAAGGTCAGTTTCCAGTATATGGTTCAGGCGGAATAATGCGATATGTAGATCAAACGCTTTGTGAAGCTGAATCTGTTTTAATCCCTCGAAAAGGAACACTTAACAATATCATGTATGTGAGAGAACCTTTTTGGTCAGTTGATACGATGTTCTTTACCAAGTTCAAAATTGAGAACTATGTAAAATTTCTCTTTTACACTTTACGAAGGTTAAATTTTACTGAAATGAATGTTGGGTCTGCCGTTCCAAGTATGACAACTAAGGTTCTAAACAGTATGAATTTATTGACTCCTTCAAATGAAATACTAATTCAATTTGAAAAAGAGTTAGAGCAATTCTACTTAAAGATAGAATCAAATTCTAAAGAAACAGAAAATCTAACTCAACTCCGAGACATTTTATTACCTCAATTAATATCGGGGAAATTGAGTGTGCCAGAGGTGATGTTGGAGATTAACAATATATCAGAAATTTAAGCTTAGAAAAGGAGCTTGTGGACTACTTCATTATATTTACAACTTGTATAAAAGTTTACTAGTATTAGTATAAATAATCATGAAAGTTAGGATTAATAATTTTGGACCTGTCAGAGGGAAGCAGAATTATGTAATAGACCTTAGTAAACAGTTAACTATCGTTACTGGAGGGAATGGTTTAGGGAAAACCTATTTAGGGTATATGGTATATGGTTTATTGAAGAGGTTCTCAGAAATAACTCTCAATGATAACCGTTACATCCTTGATAAATGGATAGAAAAAGATAAAAGTTATTACTATTTAACATTGTCTCCTTCACGTTTTCAAAAGGTATTGAATATGATATTCAATGTTTTTTATGAAGACTTACCAGCTTTATTAGGTGTTGACCGTAAGACAGCTGATATGATTTTTAATCAGTTGGGAATTCAAATCATTGAGATCGATAGTTTACATAAAGAATATATGGATTCTAAAATAGAGCTAAAGAATGGAGGAGATGATACACTTGTAGCTAAGGAAGAAGGGGAAGAAAGGATTAAGCTCCCTTTGGATGACGAAAATGAATCAACAGGAAAAACTGCGATTGCTGGGGTTATGAGTTTTTTTGTGAAGAAGAGTATTCTAAAACTCATATCAATAAGAAGAGTATATTACATTCCTGTTGAAAGAAATTCCTTATATACTTTTAGTAAAGAATTATCATTAAAGAGGTCTGAGATTATTGACCAAATGCATAATTTTTTAATCAATTCAAAAAAGGAAGAAGATACACTTTCTAAATTACTTAAACGGAATTCTAATCGTTACCCTGAAGCAATTGAGGATGCTCTACGTCAGGCACAAGACCTTACTCAGTTGACAAAAAGTGAATCTGAACCTTGTTTTTTAAAGTTAGCAAATGAAATAGAAACAGATATTTTACAAGGGACGATCAATATTAGCTCAGACGGAGAAGTAGAATTTGTTCCTCAA
The DNA here is from genome assembly GCF_003149185.1 of Sediminitomix flava. Taxonomy (NCBI): domain Bacteria; kingdom Pseudomonadati; phylum Bacteroidota; class Cytophagia; order Cytophagales; family Flammeovirgaceae; genus Sediminitomix; species Sediminitomix flava. The sequence goes on from NZ_QGDO01000003.1 coordinate 743,546, forward strand.
AAGTCTAGAAGGAAGAAAGTTCCTGTTCATTTAAGTGCATCTTTTATTAAAACGATATCTAGTGTATTACTTTTTCTAAAGCATACAGGAGAGAAAGGGGATATGGTGATGATAGATGAGCCAGAAATGAACTTACATCCCGATATGCAGATATTATTTGCTCGCATTTTGGTAAAAATGTCAAACTCGGGGATTAAGGTATGGTTAAGTACACATAGTGATTATGTTATATCTGAGATTAATAATATGTTCTTAGCTGGAGTACTTATTGAAAAAGGGCAAGAAGAAAAGGTTCTTGAGTGGGGCTACAATAAAGGAGTATCAATAAATAAGGATAATGCTCAAGCACTTTATTTAGATGGAGAAGAGGCTAAAACTCAGGTTAAGATAAAGAATCTGAATATTAGTGATCAAGGGATTGATATAGCATCAATAAATACAACCTTAGAAAGGTTGAATGAAAGAAGTAATGAGTTGGAGGAGCTGTATGAAAATTTGGATTAATATATGTCTCAGGATATTTTTAAAAAAATTGGAGAAGGAATTAATGAGTCTAGTAAGTGTTTGACAGGGTTGCTTGAGGAAGAGTCTGAGCAAATGAAAGTGCCACTTTCTCAATATGAAAAATTAGATAAAACCTTAGTTATTTCTCCGTTAGATAATGAAAAAGATAGAGTTTGGGCTTTTTTCACAAGTAGTGTAAGCTTAGAGATTGCTGATTATATAATCTATTCTTTACAGGGAGACGATATTTTTTGCTTTGTTTTAGACTTAAAGAAATCAAAAACAAATGACAATAAATCTAAAGGACGTAAACAAATTGTATCTACAATTCCCTTAGCTAAAATGCTCTATGAAAAAACAACAGGTGTTAACCCAGAGGAACTTAAGTGTGTAGGTATAAGAGTATTTGGTCCTCCTAGGGGAAAGAAAGTACCAAACAAATTAGAGCCGAGTAAAGACGATGATGGTAAATTGGTTATTGTTAATTATAATCAGAATAAGTCTGGAGCGAAATTAACATCCCTAACTCATTTGGTGAAGGAAATAAAAAAAGAAGGTTTTTTTAACTAGTAAACATAAAGGAATCTGATGAAATACACCGAAGCCAAATTAGAAGAAGCTGTAATTGACCTATTGCAGAAGCAAGGCTTTACTTATCAGAAAGGAGAAACGATTACTAGAGCAAAAGATGAAGCATTGCTCAAAGATGATCTTTTTGCCTTTCTGAAAAAGCGTTATGCCGAAGCACAGTTTTCTGATGCCGAGATTAGCCAAATCATCCGTCAGTTGGAGGTATTGCCTTCTTCAGACTTATATGATAGCAATAAGAAATTCATGAAATGGGTATCGGATGGATTTATTTTCAAAAGAGAAAAACATGATCAGAAAGACCTTCTGATTCAGCTCTTAGACTATAAGCAGATTGAGAACAATAGCTTCAAAATTGTCAATCAGCTCGAAATTCAAGGGGCAGAACTCCGAATTCCCGATGGAATTATTTATATCAACGGCTTGCCTTTGGTGGTCTTTGAGTTCAAATCAGCGATCAGAGAAGAAGCGACCATTCACGATGCTTACGAACAACTGAGCGTTCGCTACCGTCGTGATATTCCCGAACTGCTGAAATACAATGCCTTTTGTGTCATTAGCGATGGTGTAAACAACAAGGCAGGTTCCCTTTTCGCACCTTACGAATTTTTCTACGCTTGGCGAAGAACCGAAGGCTTGGCAAAAGAAGTAGATGGTATTTCATCGCTCTTTACCATGCTCGAAGGAATGTTTGACAAAGGGCGATTGCTCGATATCATTCATCATTTTATCTATATCCCTGATACAGGAAACAAAGAGGTAAAAGTACTCTGCCGTTATCCGCAGTATTACGCTACTCGCAAGCTTTACGAAAACGTACTCTTGCATCAAAAGCCCGAAGGAGACGGAAAAGGAGGAACGTACTTTGGAGCTACGGGTTGTGGAAAGAGTTTCACGATGCTTTTCCTTGCTCGTATGCTGATGAAAAGCGAAGCCTTAAAAAGTCCGACCATCATCATTATTACAGACCGTACCGATTTGGACGATCAGCTTTCGGGGCAATTCACCAATGCCAAAGGCTATATCGGAGATCAAGTGGTACAAAGTGTAGAGAGCCGTTCTGACCTCAGAAGCAAACTGCAAGGACGTAATTCGGGAGGGGTATTTTTAACCACTATCCATAAGTTCAACGAAGACACCGAACTACTCACAGAGCGTACCAATGTCATCTGTATTTCAGACGAAGCACACCGTAGCCAAGTCAATTTAGATCAGAAAATTACGGTCACAGAGCAAGGTGTAAAGAAAAGCTATGGTTTCGCAAAGCACTTGCATGAGTCATTGCCAAATGCCACCTATGTAGGCTTTACAGGCACGCCAATTGATGCCACTTTAGACGTATTCGGAAATATCGTAGATTCCTACACCATGACCGAGTCTGTAAAAGATGAAATTACGGTCAGATTGGTTTATGAAGGGCGTTCTGCAAAAATTGTCTTGAACAATCAGCAACTCCAACAGATTGAGGAATACTACGACAATTGCCTGAGAGAAGGTTCTAGCGAATACCATGTAGATAAGAGTAAGCAAGAAATGGCAAATATGAATGTCATTCTAGGTGATCCCGATCGTTTAGCGACACTTGCCAAAGACTTTGTAGCACATTATGAAAATCGTATCGCAGAAGGCAATACCGTAAAAGGAAAAGCCATGTTTGTATGCAGTAGCCGATACATTGCCTATGATTTCTACCAACAACTGATAGCCTTACGTCCTGAATGGGCTGAAGTCCGTACACATGCCGAAGGTGAAGAAGGAGAAAATGGACTAACCGAAAAAGAACAAAAGGAAATCCTACCTATGGAGCGTGTCAAAATGATTATGACCAGAGGAAAGGATGACGAAGAGGATCTTTACAAAATGCTCGGAGATAAGAGCTATCGCAAGACTTTGGATGCACAGTTCAAAAATCCGAAATCTAATTTCAAGATTGCGATAGTCGTAGATATGTGGCTCACAGGTTTTGACGTACCATTCCTAGACACGATCTATATTGATAAACCACTCCAAAAGCATAACCTTATCCAAACCATATCTAGGGTAAACCGAAAGTTTGAAGGCAAGGAAAAAGGCTTGGTAGTTGATTATATTGGTATCAAAAAAGAAATGAACCTAGCCCTTGCGATGTACAACAAGGAGGAGGAACAAAACTTTGAAGATATCAAGCAGTCTGTTGTAGTGGTCAAAGATCATTTAGACTTGCTCAAAAGATTCTTCCATAGCTTCGATACAAGCAAATACTATCACGGAACTTCCGTTGAGCAATTGCAATGCTTAAATCTAGCTTCAGAGTTTGTACTGCATACCGAAGAAAGCAAAAAACGCTTTATGGATATGGTTAAACGTCTGAAATCAGCATACGATATCTGTTCGGGCAGTGAAGATTTGAGTGAAGAAGAAAAAGACCAAATCCATTTCTATCTAGCCATTCGTTCAATCATCTTCAAACTGACCAAAGGCGAAGCACCAGACACCGCACAAATGAATGCTCGTGTCCGAGAAATGGTCAAAGATGCTCTCCAATCAGACGGCATTGAAGAAATCCTTAAGATCGAAGGAAACAAAGAAGGAGAGGAAGATATTTTCGATGAAGAATACCTTCGTATGCTTGGCAATATCAAGATGCCAAACACCAAAATCCAATTGCTCCAAAAGCTTCTACAACAAGCAATTGGAAAGCTCAAAAAGGTCAATAAAATGCAAGGTGTGGACTTCTCTAAAAAGATGGAAGCCCTAGTAGAACGTTACAACCTCAGAGAAGGAAATAACTTTACAGGAGCAGAAGCCGATTACTTCTATTCTGACCTTACAGACCGTTTGTTAGACTTATTGAGTGAGATCAAAGCGGAATTCTCAGCAGGAGAAACACTTGGCATTGACTTCGAGGAAAAAGCCTTCTATGATATCCTAAAGGCAATGGCTCAAAAGTACGATTTCGATTATCCAGATGATGATCTATTGGTACTTGCCACAGCCGTCAAAAAGATTGTTGATGACCAATGTGCCTTCCCCGATTGGAATAAGCGAGAAGATATCAGAGCCATGCTCAAAGTAGAGCTTATCATTTTGCTCGATTCTCACGACTACCCACCAGTAGACAGGGATGAGGTGTACAAAGAGATTTTTGAGCAAGCGGAGAATTTTAAGAAGTATCAAGGAAGCTAATTTTTTAACAGGATAGATTTTTTAAGGTATTTATGAATAACCAAGATCAAGTATTACAAGATTTTTTAAATGAATGGCCTTTAGAAAGAGTACATTCAATGACTTTAGAGGAGTATACTAATCTTAATAAAGATGATGCTTTTACTTATTGTCTAGAGTCTAAGACAAAACTATTGGGGGGTATTCAAGGTGGTACAGCGCATAAGTTTGGGATATATAAAAAAAGGGATCTTACAAATATTGACTCAAGAAATGGCTATCAAGATGATGGTGAATATGCTTGGTTAGAGAAATATGGTAAAGATCGTGAAAGCGTATTTAAGAAAGTTAAAAAGCTAATAATAAAAACAATAGAGGCTTCTTCTGAAGGCAATTTTCATAAAATAGACACTATAGATTTAGGTAAAGTATATAAATGGAAAATTGCGTTTCTTTATTCTGATAAGCAGATTAGTAATATTTTTAAAAGGTATGTACTTGAGTCAATTGCTGAAAAGCTGGGGATTTCTTCTAAATCTAAAACATCTGAAATACAGCAGGCTATAGTAAAAAATAAACCAAGTGATGAAGAGTTTTTTGCTTATACAAATAGACTTTGGCAAGAACACAGTATTGCGCAAAAAGAAGAAGCAGAAGATGAAGAAGAATATGAAACCTATGAAGTAAAACCATCTTTGAATCAGATTCTTTATGGACCTCCTGGTACAGGGAAGACTTATAATACCATAAACAAAGCCCTTGAAATAATAGACGGAGTAGTACCCTCTGATAGAAACGTCGCAAAAACTAGATATGATGAATTAGTGAATAGTGGTCAAATTGTTTTCACTACTTTTCATCAAAGTATGAGTTATGAGGATTTTGTAGAAGGTATAAAGCCAAAAGTTATAAATGATAATATCTCTTATGGTACTGAGAGTGGTGTTTTTAAAAAAATATGTAGAGAGGCTGAAAAATTTATAAATACATCAGAGCAGGTTTTTCAAAAGGCTACGTTTGATCAGTTGATCGAGATATTAAGAGAAGAACTCGATGAAAGTGATCCGAACGAGGTGGAGATTCCTATGAAAAAAGCTTCATTTAGAATTACATCTATAAACGAAAGTAATATTAAATTTACTAAGGCAAGTGGTGGAACAAGCCATGATCTTGTTATTTCAACTTTACGAGATATATATTTTGGTAAGAGAGAATTTAAAAGTGGCTTAGGAACTTATTATCATCCATTAATTGATTACTTGAAATCAAAAACTACTGAGAATGATATAGACGCTACAGAAAAATCATTTGTCCTTATTATAGATGAGATTAATAGAGGAAATGTATCTTCTATTTTCGGAGAGCTTATAACGCTCATAGAGGAAAGTAAACGAATTGGTAATGAAGAAGAAATTCAAGTGATACTTCCTTATAGCAAAAAGTCTTTTGGAGTGCCAAACAATCTTCATATCATCGGTACAATGAATACGGCAGACCGTTCAGTAGAAGCTTTAGATACGGCTTTAAGAAGACGTTTTGTCTTTGAAGAAATGATGCCAAATCATGAATTACTTACTGATAAGGAAAAAGAAACAGGTTTCAACTTAAAGACAATCCTAAATACCATCAATAAGCGTATCAAAGTTTTATTAGATAGAGATCATCAGATTGGACATAGCTATTTCCTAAAAGTTGAAGATGAAGAAGATTTAAAACTATCATTTGCCAAAGAAATCATTCCGTTGCTTCAGGAGTATTTTTATGGCGATTATGTGAAAATTGCTTTGGTATTGGGTAAAGGTTTCTTTGAAGAGGTAGAAGAAGTACCTAGTGGTTTGTTTGCTGAAATCGAAGACTTTGATACAGAAATGTACTCAAGTCAAAAGCAATATGAACTAAAGAACCCATTAGAAATGGAAAGCGATGAGTTGGAAGAAGCTTTGAATCTCTTATTGAATAGATAGATGAAAAAGCAAACAACTTTCACAGTCTTTGAGCATCAGTCTTTGCGAATAGGAGAGAAGGTAGGAAATGTGAAGTTTGACGAAAAGCACCATGAAGCTTTAGTAAGGTTTCATGGCGATGATTCACCCTACTTTACATTGATTCATCGAGGTGTAAAATTCTGTGAGTATGTCGGGGTAATCAGAGTTGATAATATACTGATTGAAGTATTGCCTAAAGCAGATCGAAACACAGAAGATTCTGCAAAAGAAGAATGGCGTAAGGCGTTAGTTGGTATGTTGAAAGTGGTAGGCGCTTTCAATATTTCAGCGCCCAGCAGTTCTACGCTTTCATTGAAAAGTAATTATATTCTTGATCTCTATTTTGAACTCTTTCTGAAAGAAATTGAGTACTTGTTACATTTTGGGCTAGTCAAACAGTACAGAAGAGAAGAAAGCAATCAGAAGGCTTTAAAAGGTAAGCTACAACTCTCTGAGCATATCCGTAAAAATGTAGTTCATAAAGAGTGTTTCTATGTAAGTCATACGGTTTACGATCACGATCATAAGATTCACCAAATCTTGTTGAAAGCCTTGAAATTGGTCGCTGACATAAATCAAAATCCTACACTTAATGTAAAGTCGGTTCTTTTTAAGTTTCCTGAATTGGCAGACTTGAAAGTGACAGAAAAGACCTTCAACAAACTTCATCTGAGTAGGAAATTTAAGAACTATGAAAATGCGTTGAATATAGCGTATTTGCTTTTGCTGAATTATCACCCTGACCTCACAAAAGGGAAGAATGACGTTCTGGCTTTAATGTTCAATATGAATGACTTGTGGGAGCGTTTTGTATTAGTTAGCCTTAAGCGTAATCTGAAAGACTTCAAGGTAAAAGGACAGATCAGTAAACTATTTTGGAAAGGTGAGCAAAGAGGGCAGTCATATATACGTCCAGATATTGTTTTAAGTAGAGATGAGAGCACAATCGTATTAGATACTAAGTGGAAGTATATAAAAAGCAATATACCAAGCCCTGAAGACCTGAGGCAGCTTTATGCTTATCACAAGTATTATGATGCTGAAAAGGTCGCTTTGGTATATCCTGGAGTTGAGAAATTGAATAAAGGCATTTATCAAGATGGAAAGGAAGGAGAATGTGCTGTTATTCAAATTAAACCGAGCAGTAACATTTCTGAGTTTATGGATAGCATAGAGAATCATATTACTAATTGGATACAAAATAATTCATAGAGGTATAAACTAATTTTTGCAACAGGAGCAACAATTGCAACAGCTCAGACAAATACATGAAAACATGGTGTTTGAGCTGTCTTTTCCACTGTCAGACAGTGTCTGTACTCATTTTAGCAACAGAAGCAACAGTATTTTCACCCATACTAACAACAAAATCAACAAAACATAATATGGTATTTTTTAAACAAATAGTCTTCTTACTTCTATTATTGACTTGTTGCACTACTCAGCAACAGGAGGAAAGAAAGTTTCCAATTATTGTTGAAACAGGATTTGAAAAGGAAGCGAAGTTGTCACTCACCCGTTACGCAACAGGGTATCATGATATTTTTTATTTAGGTCAGTCAGTGGATACCATATTGATTTCTCCTAGTTCAAAATATCATTTTCCTCGACCTGAAAGAGGAGATAGTACATATATGCAGAAGTTAAATAGTCATCGAGAATATGTTGAAAAAGCTTATGAGAAGAATATCATAAAATATGATGAGAAAATCCCTGTATTGCCTAGTGTGAAAGATACAATAGGGACTTACCAGCTTTCGATAGACACTACTCAAAATATATTAGGAGAGAGCTATCCTATTTTTATAAAAAATAGCTCAGAAGGAATATGTATTATCACTGATATGTCGGGGTATCTACCTATTACGATTGAAGCAAGAAATATGGAGGGAAAGTGGAAGTCAATCACAAGACCTCTTTTAGGCTGTGGAACAGGGGAAGATTTACTTGTATTATATCCTGATGACCTAATTGTAACTCAATTTCCAATATTTGAAGGCGATTTCCATACAGTATTGAGAGTAAGGGTATCTGATGTAATTTCCAATGTAATAGAGGGTAGTATCAATCAAAGTCAGTTTAGGCGTTGATATTATCTGTTAGGAAAGGTTGTGATACAGATAACTAACTCTAGCAACAGAGAAGCAACAAGCTTGCAACTAACAATACTTTTGTCAGTCAAAGTAGCAGATCATTATTTTAACTTTTAGACCATGAGAATTTTCATTTTAGCTTTTTTATTTCTGACAGCATGTTCAGATAAAGATATATTTAGTTCTGTAGAGAATGAAAATAATGAGCTGAGAAATCAAATAGATTCCTTAAAGCAAATTAATAGAGGTTTAGCGAATAGTAATACGGTTTTAAATGAACAAATTGACGTATTGAATCATCATTTAGATTCCATTAAATCATCAGTGCCTTTTATTTTTGAGCAGGGGCTTCTATTGGAAAAGGAAAAAGATAGTGAGGCTGAAAAATTCTATAATCAGATATTGAATGAGAAGTCAGTAAATGAGTATTGGAAGGTATCTTCAGAAGATCGAATATTGGATATCAAGTTGAGGAATGCAGAAGGTTCGGATAAATGGCTTCTTTTAAATCAAAAGATGAAAAAGAATAGTATTGAAATTCAGAATTTAAATGCGTCAATTCTTCAGTTTGCTGATACACTTTACCTTATACATAGAGATGAAATGTGCGGAGAATGGGGTGGAAATACGGAACGTATTATGATCTATAAGGTAGGTTTAGACAAGGTGACGGCTTCTTATTCGAAGTACTCTGTAAATTGTGACAGCTTAATTGCTAATCCAAAAAATTATTACCCACCAAATTATAGTAATGAAGTGGTTAAAGAGTTAAACCGCATTGAAGTATTACAACTTAAAAAAGTAATTCATGAATTGCTAATAGCTAGGCTAAATAACGATTGGATCATTTCTAATTCAGGAGTACATAATACGGTGATGACAAGTGATAGTACATTCATTATTGAAGATTACCCTTCAATTGATTGGAGTAAGTTTCATGGATTGAAACAAATGATATTAAAGTAATAATACTCGGAAGGTGTGTTGTTTAAAATGTACAATTTTACCTTTCACTTTCTTCGTATTTCTAATTCCCCGAAAGCATACACCCCTCCAAAACTAGGATTTTATCTGGTCAATCTGGTCATTTCTTCAAAACAGTCTTTAATTAAGTTTGAGAGCTATTTTTTATGACCAGATAACTTTTCTGAATCTGGTCGCTATCTGGTCAATGTGGTTTTTATCTGGTCATTTGACCACTTCTGACCAGATTGAAAAAATGGAAGTGGTCAAGAAAAACACTGTTTAAATGTGCTTCAGTAGAGGTTTTTGGCATTTAACCAGATTGACCAGAGAATTTTCCATTTTTTAGGGGGAGGGTGTGGTTTCGCAAAATTCTATAAGAGAGGTGATAGATTGTACCCTCTTGAAATCTTTGTTTTGTTATAAAATAAGGCTTCAATTCTAATAGGATTGAATGTTTGAGCAACAGTTAGCAACAATACACTGAGAAAAAAGAAACCTTCTTGAATGATGATCCAAGAAGGTTTAAGAAATTTACAGGAAAACGCTTATATACTAGCAGGAGGTGTACCCTTTTTAAAGTAGAATCCTCGCTTTCCATCGACCTTATTTTCGGGTCTTTCGAAATAGGCATCGTGAATACAGTCAGCGTAGTTGGCAAACCATTTTTGAAATGTTCTGCCTCTGAGTTTATCCATATCAGGAAATTCAAGCTGAAATTGCTCCAATGTTTCAGTTGTTGGATAGAACGTTTTACTGTCGTTGCAATCCTTTACCCAAGAAAGAAATTCTTTAGAAGTAGTTTCTTTCAGTTTCCGCAATTGTAGATTAGGGTTGTAGGGAGTTTCTAAGCCTGTTGCAAGATATGTTTTAATACAAAGTGTCATTGTTGCAAAAAAGTATTGCCATTCGGCTTGTTTCCAATCAGAAGAGAAAAACCATTTTCCAAACTCATCTAAAGGACTGTGTCTCTCCGAAAAATAGTTGGTGAGTTCGAATTCATGAACACGATCTCTATCTGATCCGCCTTCTAGTTTCAATGTTGAGTTGCTGGTGATCATTGTTTTAGCAATAACCTTGTATGGATTTTTCCCTTTTGGATTGACCTCATATCCTTCTGTAATACCTGTATAAATGGATTCTAGATTGAATTTCTTAGTGATATCATTAAAAATAATAACTTGATCGTTGGGTTTGATTGCCTGAAATCGATGATTGTTACTCATTTGAAAATCCTTACCACTGATATCTGCACTGGGACGTAATTGAGCAATAGATTTTGTAAGAAGTGTTTTACCGCTACGACCATCTGCAGAATCTGACAAAGAGCTATCTGTAAGAACAATAGCTTTCATTTTCGTATTGTGATAGTAGTGTAGGCAATATCCTATAATAGCCATTAGCGACTGAATGCGTTTTCCATCAATTTGAGGTTCTTGAAGGAATTCTTCCTTTTCATTGATATAACCTTCACTGATTAAAAGTAGGAATTTTGCAAAGTCTGATTCCATTGGTAGGATTGTTCTATCTTCGATGAGTTCTGGATTGAATTTGTGAGCAATGATTTGCTCTTTCCATATATAGCCCTTTAGTTGAGAATAGGGTTTTAATTCCCATCCGTGTTTTGTTATCTCAAGAAACCCATTTGTAAAATATAGAAAGCAACTCGTAGCCGTATCTTTTACAAAAGAAAACTCATTTTCATAGGTTAATCTAGCGTAGAAACTCTCACAAATGTATTGTCTATTTCGTGTAAGTGTATCAAACATTTCAGGGTAGGAGAGTCCATGAGGTTCTATTCCTGTCTTACAAAGTCTGAAAATAAAATCGGTAACCTGGTCGACTTCAGTAAATTCTACAATATTCTCAATATCTCGTATAAATTTTCTCTCTCCTTTAGACGTACTGAAACGATAGAATTTATTTTCGATTAGACATTCTATAAGGTTGTGTGGCGAAATACGTGTTTTGCTGTTACCGTCTTTATCTTCGCTGACAGTGAAAAAGTTGATCGTAGGGAATCGTTGATTTGATTTATCACTTCGTTTAGTAGTCGTTTCCTTTTGTGGTTGTTTCGCTCGCCATTCGTTTATTTCTTGTTCAATGCCTTCAGCAGAGATAGGTTCTTGAATACCATATCTCAATCCGTCCATAGCATCCTTTATCCTGCCTTTAAGGTCTTTGATTGTCGGATTTGAATTAATCGCATTGATAAGAAAGACTTCTCCTTCATTATTTGCTAAAAGCTCTCCACCGACTAAACCTCCGATAAGTTTTCCAGCCTTTAAACAGTTTTCATGTTTCTGCCCCTCTCCAGCTTCAATGATCATTTTCTGAGCACGTTCCATTGTGGATTTTACTCTGTTTTGTATCAGCTCATCAGAAATGGTTGAGGTATAATTTGAAATATGTTGTGGCTCCCGTTCTGGAGCGTTTTCTATATAGTCTTGAATTGAAATCATAGTTGAAAAAATTTAGGATGAATAAAGCATTCAGGATCGTGAGGAATAAAACAAGCTCTCGAAAGGTCTTTACAGGCTTTATCTACTGTTAAGTTATATTTCTGTTGCAAGTAGTTGCTAATTGCAACAAAGTAGACAAGTTGGTGATGCTTATTTAAATCTACTTCTACAACCCATTTTAAGCCGTCTCCACTCGGACTCTTGAAAAGAAGTACTGTCTGGAAGTCATTATTGTTGATCAGTGTTGCTTTTGTTGCATCAAGTTGTTGCACATGGTCAAAGTCAAAGCAGATATAGCCAGACTGACTTATAATTCCTTTTTCTGATCGTTTTGAGAATACACCTGAGAAGGTGACGTAATCCATTCTTCTCTTAATATTAGAATCCTTCTTTAACCTGTATGTATCCGTAACTTTCTGATGGTATTTTCCAGAAATAACTTCGTAGAGTTGAATAATTGTGATGGAACGGTAAGGATAAGTGATTGTAATACCTCCTTTGAAATAGGAAAATAGACCTTCCTGTATTGGGTTGAAATCCCAGTTTATAGGATAACCATTTTCACCAATAATGACTCCTTTATCGGTTTTATATAGTTTCATTTTAATTTTATCTGTGTTGCTAACAGTTGCGCTTTTTGTTGCTGCTGTTGCAGACTGTGGAAAAATTAGGCAATAAAAGCCCTGAGCCCCTTTTTGAGGGCTTTATTACCTATTTCTAAAAGTTGGGATTGTTGCAACACTAGGAGAGAGGAATGGAAAAGCATTTGTGATCTTAAAGGCTTTTTCCTACATTAGTTCTCGCCAAAGAAAATAATGTATCCCCTCTGTGATCTAGTATTGCAATGGGGCTTTTTTATGCCTTGTGACTTTTCTGTCTTGCTTTCATGGAACGTAGAAAAGCCTCTGCTTTGGTTTCTGTCTTGATTTTTTCATTTGAATCTGCCAATCGTTTCTTTTCCATTGCTTCTACTAATTCCGCTTCTTTATAAAGCTTTTTTCGATTAAGCTTATAAGGTTTGATAAACCCTTGAGCTTGTAGAGCGTGAAGACTTCCTGTTGAAATATTGAGAAACTTGCTAGCCTGTTTGCTATCAAGAAATCCATTTTCGTTGTTGGAAGACTTTGTTGTATTTAACATTTCACTATTAACTTCTATAATAGCTTCTTTTACCATTGCCTTGATTTCAGCTTTAAAGGCTTCTGTATTGAATGAGAATAGTTGATTTTGAGCATTATTATTCATCGTTGTTTTGGTTTAAAATATTAGGAATATTGTTGACTGTACTGATTGCTTTTCGATTGTCTACTTTGGCGTATCGAAGGGTGTTATTAAGACTCTTATGTCCCATCATTTCCTTGGTCAAATAGATGTCACCTGTTTGCTGATAAATCAATGAACCATAGGTGTGACGGAAATTGTGAAAGGTAATGTCTTTATGAATTCCTGCTTTCATGACCCATTCCTTGATTCTAAGGTTCGTCCAAGCCGAATACTTGAAACCTTCGAAAATCAGTTGTTTAGGATTAGATGAACGTTCTCCCAAGAGTTCTAAAGTCTCTTGATTGATCGGCTGTATTTCTATATTCTTACGCTTTACCTGTCTGAATTTCAAATAAGGTTGTTGCCCTTCTTCTATGATAACATTTTCCCATTTGAGCATTAAAACATTTTGTTTTCTTAATCCTGTCAATGCACTGAATAGACAAGCTCTTTTGACTACATCAGAATGACAATGTGTATTTGCCAATTTCTTTAGTTCATCAATAGTCAAGTAATCTTTATGTACTTCAGCTTCTGGAATAGGTCTCACCCTAGCAGAGATATCTATAGGAATAATACCTTCCATAAAAGCCTCTTTAATGGTTAATCTCACTCTACTGAAATACGCTTTAGCCGTATTGCGAGAGAGCTTTTTGTCTTTACTCTTGGTTTGCATTGCCTCATGTAAAAGGTATTGCTTGATATTGTCCAAAACCTTATAATCAATGTGTTCCAATTGTAGGTCTTGTAACCACTCAATTCTAAGTAGACATGTTAAAGCACTTTTCCATGTACTGCTAGACTTGTCTTGATCCCTTTTAAGGATTTGCTGAGCAAAGTACTCAAGGAAAGTAAGGAATTTCTTGTCCTCATTTTCTAAAAGAGCACTATGCTTGAGTTCTTTGATCCTTTCCAAACGAATAATTTCAGCTTTGTTGATCATTCGTTGGTTATACTCCTTTTCAATTTTATCCGTAGCAGGAGTGAAGATGTGAGTCTTAAGGTATTCCTTGAATCGATTTCCAGCAAAAGTGATATCAAGAAATAGACTTGCTTTTTTCCCTTTTTCGATAGGTTTTTGTCTTAGTGTTACTTTGTACTTTACCATAAAGCGTTTTTTTGTTTTTAACTTTGGTATGGTTCAAAGGAACGGAGAAAAAGGAGTTACCCCTACCATTACCCCTAGGGGTAATTTTTCAAAAAAGATTCTTAAAGCTCATTTATTTTGTCCCTCAGAAGGTGTTGAAACTCCTTCGGAAGCTTGATTTTCTCGGCATAAGGGAGAATAAAACTATTTATGTACTCTGTATATTTGATTTTAGTCAGATCGAAAGTATCAATGCATTTTTCAAGGTCTTTGTAGATATCTTTGCTATATCCAAGCTTTGGATTAGGCTTCTTATTTAATGAAATAGAAATAAATCTAGCCTCAACAGATCGATTGTCTGTGATTTCAGTTGCTTTATAGAATTCATAACAAAAGTGGAAGAACATGACTTTTGCCTTTTGTGGCATACGTTCAAAGTCTGTTTCAGCTTGAGCAATAGCTTCTGTTGCACAGCTAAGTTGAATTTCTTCTATATTTTCATCTTGTGAGAACAGGTTATACTGCCCATCCATAACTTTGTCTAATGCTTCAAACTTTGCAATAAGTGAAATCCATTTATTAGAGTCGGTTTCCTCAATCCACTGAGTATTGAAAGCATAGTTGGCAGGAAGTGTATCAAACTTAGCCAGTTGTTTTTGGTGCTTCTCTTGAAGCTTAGGAATACTCTGCATACAGAGATAGCTGTATTTAAACTCAGGATTAGCTTCACGTAGGTAAACAGAATATTTCTCGAAGACTTCCTCTAACAGCATATTTTTATGAGAAGTTGATGAGGTAACATTTTCTCTCATGCTTTGAAGCATTGGGTATACTTTATCTGATAGAAAAGAGCTAGCAATTTTCTCTTCACTGAGAAAAGGATTGCTTTCATAGTACTCTTCAAATCTGTTAAAGATAGCATCTAGTTCTTGTGCTTTAGCTTTTTCAAACTGTTCTTTCAGTTCGGTCTCTTTGCTAGTCATGGATTTTCGATTCATATTAGATATCAGTTAATCGTTAAAAATGGCTTCTAATTCACTTCGTTTAAAAATAGAGCGAGCGTTAAGTTTATGCTTTTTGACAATTCCTTTTTTGATAAGATTGTACAAGGTTCCTTTACTGATTCTTAAAAATCTACAAGCTTCTTTCACATTCATGAATTCTTCTTTTATAACTCCAGAAGTCATCTGAGCTTTTCGGATTTCTTCATTAGCAAACTCTTTTGGTTTTGTTTCTATTTCATTTTGTAGCTGTGCTTCTTTCTTCCTGAGTTTATAGTGTTTTTGGTTACAGCGATGACTGCAATATTTTGTAAAAGTAGTTTTTGCTATAAACTCATTATGGCAGTAGATACATCGCTTCTTTATCTCCATATTAGAACTCATAGGCGTATAAGCTTGTCCAATGTTGTTCAAAAGATTCACGACCACCTAGGGACAATAGTGTTTTATGCTGACTAATATTGTCCATAAGTGTTCAATAAATTATTGTCCCTTGATAGATAATATTCTTCAGAGGGACAGAAAACGATCAAAATATAGTTTGAAATTTTTGTAAATGAAAATGTGTGGTAATAAAAAATCCCTTTATACAGCTCGTATAAAGGGATTTTTAAAGTTTGAATACTTATGATTTGATGGCTTACTTGCCGATACAAAATTTTGAAAAGATATTCTCAAGCAGATCATCAGTAGTTACTTCTCCAGTAATTTCACCCAAATGATGAAGGGCTGTACGGATATCTAAAGCCAATAAATCACCAGAAATACCTAAGTCTAATCCGTTAAGAACTTCCTCTAAGGCTTTATCTGTTTCACTCAAACTTTCAAAGTGACGAGCATTTGTAACCACAGTGTTACCTGTTCGGAAATCATCTGCTTTTACTAAATGTAAGGCTCTTTCTCTTAAGGCATCAATATCTTTTTGTTCTGCAGAAATCGTAATTAATTCTTCTTTGAATTCATCGAATTCGGTAGGGAGTTTACCTCCTTCAATAAGGTCTATTTTGTTGGCAATCAGAATATATGGTGTGCCTAATTCTTCTAAATGAAGTACTTCCTCTTTTACTTCCTCGTAATTTGCTGTCTTGGAGTCAAATAGGTAGAAAATGAGAGAAGCTTCTTTCATTTTTTGATAAGAACGCTCAACTCCAATTGCTTCAACTTTATCTTCTGTTTGGCGAAGCCCTGCAGTATCAATAAATCTAAAACTGATTCCGCCAATGATGATTTCATCTTCAATAAAGTCACGAGTAGTACCTGCAATATCAGATACAATTGCTTTTTCCTCGTTTAGAAGAGCATTCAACAAGGTCGATTTACCTGCATTTGGTTTACCTGCAATTACTGTTGGTACACCGTTTTTGATGACATTTCCGAGAGCAAAAGACTCTGTAAGTCTTCTAATTAGTCTTTGAAGTGCATAAATCAAGTTTTTCAGATCAGTACGATCCGCAAACTCAACATCTTCTTCACTAAAATCGAGTTCAAGCTCAATCATAGATGCAAAGTGAATTAACTTTTCTCGGAGTTCTTTGATTTCATGAGAAAAACCTCCACGCATCTGGTTCATAGCTGCAGAGTGTGACGCTTGAGAATCTGAAGCGATCAAATCGGCTACGGCTTCCGCTTGAGCAAGGTCAAATTTACCGTTTAAGAATGCACGTTTTGTGAATTCTCCAGCTTTCGCATAACGGATACCTTCTTCGCTAAAAACTTTAATAATGCGTTGAACAATATAATCGGAACCGTGACAAGAAATTTCAACGGTATTTTCACCAGTGTATGAATGAGGTCCTTTAAATAAGGTAACCAATACTTCATCCACTATGGCTCCATCTTTATCCCTGATTGTTCCAAAGTGGGCTGTATGTCCTTTTTGGGCTTCAAGGTCTTTACCCTTGAATACTTTATTTGTAACACGGATAGCATCTTCTCCCGAAACTCTTATCACATGTATCGCTCCTTTACCGGGAGGAGTTGACAGTGCAATCACTGTATCCTGATTATTTGCTAATGCTGCCGGATTCATTTTTATACTTATCCTTCTTTTTCTATTCTAAATTTTGTTACAAAGATACAGAAAATAAAATATGCAAGCTCTTTGAGTGGCACGAATCATTTGAAAAGGTATTTTTATTGTTTTCTTTCGACCACAAAAAAGCTTAAAAGGAAACATTTTATTGAATATTTTAAGAAATTTGAATGTAATCAATAATGGTGAAATACTGTTTTTGATTGCGAATATCCACGTATAGATATTTTTTTTACCCAGTTATTAAACATAAAACACAATGAATCAAGAAGTAATCAACTTGGCTCCAAGTAATGTTTGGGAGTGTTTCGAACAGTTGAATGCAGTACCAAGACCTTCTAAAAAAGAGGAGAGAGTCATTGAGTTCACAAAGAAGTTTGGTGAAGACCTCGGATTGGAAACAATTGTTGACAAAATCGGGAACGTAATCATCAGAAAACCAGCAACTGCAGGAATGGAAGATCGTACTCCAGTGGTTTTACAAGCCCATTTGGATATGGTACACCAAAAAAATGCTGCCACAAATTTTGATTTCAATTCGCAAGGTATCGAATCGTATATTGATGGTGGTTGGGTGAAAGCAAATGGAACAACTTTAGGAGCGGATAACGGAATGGGAGTTGCTGCGATGATGGCTGTTCTTAAAGCTAAAGATATTGAGCATGGACCAGTGGAGTGCCTTTTCACGATTGATGAGGAAACGGGTATGACTGGAGCAAAGAACCTTGAGCCAAATATGCTACAAGCTAAAATCCTTTTGAACTTAGATACTGAAGATGAAGGAGAGCTTTGTATTGGTTGTGCAGGTGGTATTGATAATACAATTAACTTAAATTATACAGAAGAAGCAGTTTCTGGAGGAAAAGTCGCTTATAAAGTAACTGTAAAAGGTTTAAAAGGAGGACACTCTGGTTGTGATATTCACTTAGGAAGAGGAAATGCTAACAAAATTATGAATGAAATTTTGTTGGATGCGGCTTCTTTGGAAGTAAGTGTTTCAGAAATTGACGGGGGAAGTCTTAGAAATGCAATCCCAAGAGAGTCGTTTTCAGTTGTAGTTTTAGATGAAGAAAGAGCTACAGAGTTTGAGGCTTTAGTAGCTGAAAAAGCGACAGAGATCAATGTTGCATTCGCAGAAGCAGAAGGAGCAATCGTAATTCAAGCTGAAAAAACAGTGCTTCCTTCAAATGTGATGAATGCTGAAGAGCAATCATCTTTCTTAGATGCAGTTGAAGCTTGTCCGAATGGTGTTCTAGGAATGAGTCCTGATTTTGAAGGCTTAGTTGAGACATCTACTTCAATGGCTCGAATTATTCTGAAAGAAGGAAAAGCTACAGTTCAAATGTTGACCAGAAGCTCTGTGGATGAAGCTAAAGACACGGCTTCAGAGCAAATTGAAGGTGCTTTTGCTAACACTTCAGCAACTTTTGAAAGAGCAGGTGAATATGCCGGATGGGCTCCTAACCCGAATTCAGCAGTTCTGGAAACAATGCAAGGACTTTATACTGAGTTATTCGGAAAAGCGCCAGTAGTAAATGCTGTACATGCAGGATTGGAGTGTGGTATCATCGGACAACATTACCCAGAAATGGATATGATTTCTTTTGGACCTACAATCAAGAACCCTCATTCACCAGATGAAATGTGTGAGATTGAGTCTGTTCAAAAATTCTGGGATTACTTGGTGGCAACACTTAAGAATATCAAATAATCTGACATACAGGAATATTTAGAAAGTGTCAGTTCTTTATTAAAAAAAGAACTGTCACTTTTTTTTAGAAATAAGTTAACAGCAAGCTTAATAATTACTAAACCAACATGAGAAAATTAATCTCTACACTTAGCTTACTTTTGTTAGTAGGTGTCGCTTTTGCACAAGACAAAACACTTACATTAGATGAAGCTGTAATAAAAAATGGAGCATTCCTTTATCCAGAATACCAAAGAGGAATTAATTTCAGAAATGGCAATACAGCATATACAAAAATTGAAGGCGATGACCTTGTTGAATATGCGGTAAAAGGAGAGCATTCTAAAACGTTGATTTATCTAAGTGATTTAGGTGCTTCTCATGCTACTCTGAAAGGTATGCAATATATCCCCGCTTATAATTGGGTTGATGATAATAAAATTGCCTTTTTATCGAAAGGAAATGCATATGTATATGATGTGACTACAAAAAAGTCTGAGCAAGTTACAGCTATGCCAGAAGAAGCTCTAAATACAGAGTGGGCTCCTTCTTATGATTATGTAGCCTACACAGTAGGAAATAATCTTTTTGTAGCTGGTAATGGTGCAAATTCGCAAGTAACCAATGATACTGAGAAGGGCATTGTAAATGGTCAAGTAGTTCACAGAAATGAATTTGGAGTACACAAAGGTATTTTTTGGTCACCGTCTGGAGAGTCTTTAGCTTTTTATCGTAAGGATGAAACAATGGTAACAGAGTACCCTTTGGTGAATACAGGAGTTTTCCCAGCCAAAGAAGAGCCTGTTTATTATCCTTTTGCAGGGATGCCAAGTCATGAAGTTACTTTGGGGGTTTACAATATCAAAAATGATGAAACTGTTTTCATAAAAACAGGAGAACCTAAAGATCAATACCTAACAAATATTGCATGGGACCCTTCAGAAGAGTATATCTACATCGTAGTACTGAATAGAGCGCAGAACCATGCTAAATTAAACAAGTACAATGCTAAAACAGGTGATTTCATCAAAACCATTTTAGAGGAAAAAGATGATGTTTACCTTCAGGTACATCATCCTATGACTTTCATTGATGGAAAAGATGAATTTTTATGGAGAAGTGAAAGAAATGGATTTGAGCATATCTACCGTTACACAACAGATGGGAAGCTTTTGAATCAAGTAACTGATGGTGCTTGGGATGTGATTGAGTTTGTAGGTTTTGATGAAAGAAACCGTAAGGCATATGTTGTAGGTACTGCAAATAATGGACTTGAAAGACAAGTTTATGTTGCTGATATTCGTAAGGGAATTACTCAAAAAGTGACTAAATCTACAGGTACTTATGAGGTAGTTGATTTTGACCCTAAATCTCAACAATTCATTGTTCGTTTCTCAAGCTTAGATGTACCAAACAGATACGAAATCTTAGATGTTAAAGGTACTGATATCAAAACAATTCATGATGCGAAAAATCCATTTGAAGGATACACAGTATCTCCAATTGAGTTGAGTGCTTTGCAGTCTGAAAATGGAAGAGTACTGAATACTCGAATGATTAAACCGGCTGATTTTGATCCTTCTAAAAAATATCCTGTATTAGTTTATGTTTATGGTGGACCGGGAGTACAGCTCATCCAAAATAAATGGGGGGCAGGTGCTTCTACTTGGATGCAATATATGGCACAACAAGGTTATATCATCTTCACACTAGATAACAGAGGTACAGCAAACCGTGGAAAAGCATTTAAACATGATACTCATTTGACATTGGGTACAGAGGAAGTAAAAGATCAATTGGTAGGAGTAGAATATCTTAAATCTCTTCCTTATGTTGATGCTGACCGAATGGCTGTTCACGGATGGAGTTTTGGTGGTTTTATGACGACAAGTCTGATGCTGAAACAACCAGATGTTTTCAAAGTAGGTGTAGCAGGTGGACCAGTGATTGATTGGAAAATGTATGAAATCATGTATACTGAAAGATACATGAGTACTCCTCAAGAAAACCCAGAAGGTTATGCAACAGCTAATCTTTTAGACAAAGCTCAAAATCTAAAAGGAGACCTTCTTATGATTCATGGAGCAGATGATGATGTAGTTGTTTGGCAACATAGTCTTGAGTTCGTTAGGTCATGTGTTACTGCTGGAGTTCAAATGGATTACTTTGTTTACCCTGGTCATAAGCATAATGTAAGAGGCGTTGATCGTATTCATTTGATGCGTAAAATACTAGATTATGTGATGGAAAAAATGCCAGAGGAAACAAAATAAAGTTTTCAACTTAGGCAAGTTAGGCATGTACATATTGTACATGCCTTTTTTGTATTTAAAATTTAAGTGAAATTTGTATTTTTAGGCAATTAAAGTGTGTGATAGCAATGGTACTCTGAATGTAAGTCACACAAAAAACAACAAACTAACAATACAATTATTTATAATGGGCTTTATTCGGATCATACAACTAACAATAATTTTTTTCTTACTCACTCAAAATGCTTTTTCAATTTCAATTTTTCAATCCGATGATATTTCAGAGGATACTTTGGCATTTAGAGTGCTGATTGAAGAAGGAGAATTTTACCTTTCTAAAGATTTAGATTCAACATATTATTTGACCTCTCAAGCTTTGCAATTAGTTGAGGGTTTAGATTTACCTCATCTTGAGATTGAAGCCAATAGACTGATGGGGAATTATTTCATGCACAAAGGAGAGGAAGAAGATGCTTTAGGATATTTCTTGAAGTCAAAATCAGTGGCTGAAGAAAATGAGTTGCCCATCGAAATAGCCTTCGCAAATAATAATATCGGAATCGTTTATTTAATAAAGAAAGAGCTGGAAACTGCTTCAACCTACTTTTCTGAAGCTGAAAAAGTACTAAAATCTCATTCAGAAGAATCGAAAGTGGTTCTACCTAAAGTTCAAAAAACTTTAATTGGTCTTTATAATAACCAAGGAATCATTTATAAGAAAATGAATAAACCCGATCAAATGATCGAATCTTTGTGGCATGGATTAAAGCTTGCTGAAAAAACAAGTTATAATGAATTGATAGCCGCTTTTTGTAATAATATAGCCGCATATTATCTCAATTATTCAACGCAAAAAGATGAAGAGAGAGGTTTTCATTATTTGGAAAGGGCAAATAAAATTAATACAAGCATTAAGAATGAGAAAAGTATTTTGGTTAGTCGAGAAATATTGGCACAATACTATTTGAATACCCAAGTTTGGGATTCTGCTTTTGTCTATATCAACCAAACTAAGGAGTTGGCAAATGAAATAGGAGCCAATGCGACACTGTTGAGGTCATTAAATTATTTGAATGATTATTATGCATCTATTTCGGACTATAAAAAAGCCTATGAAACCTATAATCAATATAAAATACTTCATGACAGTCTTCAGCAAATTCAAAATAAAGTAGAAATTGAAAGAATTAATGAGGAAAATAAAATAAGAGTAGCCCAAGAAAAGCGTCTTTTGGAGCAATCTCGGAATGAGTATCGCTATGCTTTCTTTGGTGTATTAACATTATGTCTGTTGCTTCTTAGTGCAATGATACTCTTAGCTCAGAAAAAGAAAATACGAAAAGATAAAGTCCTAAAAAGAGACCTTCGAGCACGAAATGAAACACTGTAATTTGATCTTGATCAGAAGCAAAAAGAGTTGACGATGAAAGTGATGAAAACACTCAAAAAGAAGGAAAGTATTGATGATATTTGCAATCAATTAGATGAGCTGAAAAAAGACCTAAAACCTACAAAATCTAAACAATTAACTCAGCTTGTAAAAGCTTTAAAAACATCAACTCAGAAAGATCAATGGGAAGAATTTGAACTCCGATTTAAAGAAGTGCATACAGACTTTTATGATCAGCTAATTTCTCTTTACCCTGATCTTACAGCAAATGAAAGAAGGCTGTGTGCTTTTCTTAAATTAAACATGACAACAAAAGAAATTGCGTCTTTAACCCAACAATCAGTAAGAGCGATTGAGATGGCAAGGTTTAGATTACGTAAGAAAATTGGTATCACAAACACTGAAATGTCCCTAGATTCTGTGATTTCGAATATATAAAATGTAAATGCATAACTTGCTTTATATTAATGTGTTGATACTTCTTGTGAAACTAATGTGAAAGTTGTTTTTAAGCTTGTGAAATCTTTGTGAAGCCCTCGATTTTCATCCTCGAAAATTTTAAACCTACATTCGATTTTGAACATTTCCTTATCCTTAAAAGAAAGCTCTTAATCGAATTAAGTGAAAAAGAATTACACAATTTTTAACGCCTTTTTTGAGTGTAAGGTAAGTGTTCTTGTATAAACCAAATCAATTATTTTTTATGGGAAACATTTATCTGAAATGGGGAAGTGCAATTGCACTTTCAGGAGGGATGTTGATCTCGACAGCTTTTGCACAATCGCCAAATACTTTGTCGAATCAACATTTCAATCTTCAGACTACAGTTGGTAATAATTCAACGAATCAATTACCAGCTAAAAGTCAACAAAATAATAGTACTCAAACACAACTAAAACAACAAGCTCACAGCCATTTTTCAAACGCTACTTCACAGTCTATTTCTTTTGATGATTTTCAAGAGGTAAATGTGAAAGGTGGTGCTACACATCACAAGTTTGCCTTGACAAAAGACTTGAATGGTAAAAATGTGTTTATTCAAGCAAGGAATGAATTTGGTCTTGGCGATCACTCTGTCATGGAGTTTGTCAAAGAAGAGCAAATAAATTCTAATGTTAAGAACTATACTTTCAAACAAACTTTCAATAACATACCGGTAGAAGGTACGATTCATAAAGTCAGAGAATCTGAAAAGAAAATCGAGACTCATGGATTTATTGCCTCTCAACTAAATATAGATACACATGCATCAATCAGAGCTGACGAAGCAATTGATCAAGCGAAAGCCAATATTGGTGCAAAGCTTTATTTATGGGAAGATGAGAAACTAACTTCTTTCTTAAATAGGGGTGACAAACATAATCACTTTGAACCAAAAGCAGAGTTGGTGATTGTTGGCCCAAACTTTATTGCAGATTTAGAAGATTACAAATTGGCATGGAAACTTGATGTTTTTGCTACTGATCCACAGTCGCATTATGATGTCTATGTTGATGCTCATACGGGTGAAGTATTGTACAAAATCACGAAGATTTGTGATGCACACGATCACCCTTATTATGAAGGTAAGGCAAAGTCAAGATATGCAGGTGAGGTTACAATTACTGCCGAGCAATTTGAAGAAGGATTCAGATTGAATGAGCAAAGAGGTAAATACAATACAGGAATCTTTACCTATAACATGAACAATGCAACCTGGCCATCAAACGAAGTTATTACGGAGTTTGTAGATCATGACAATCATTGGGATTTGACAAACCCAGAAAAGGATGAAGTAGCAATTGACATCCATTGGGGTATGGAAAAGACAATTGATTACTATACAGAGAAATTTGATCGAAACAGTATTGACGATCAAGGAATGGATGTCATTGGTCTTGCACACTTAGGCACAGATTTCTTTAATGCGGTATGGACTGGATATTGGGCGCAATTCGGTGATGGTAATGACCATCCATTGACTGCGCTTGGTATTGTTGCGCACGAACTTACACATGGTGTAACAGGAAATTCTGCTCAACTAATTTATTTGGGAGAATCTGGTGCGTTGAATGAGGCTTTCAGTGATATTCTAGGTGTTGCTGTAGAATTTTATGCAGGAAAAGAGTCTGAAGATAAAATTTGGGAGCTTGGAGATGAATTATACAGATATGGAGCAATGCGTAGCTTCACTGACCCTAATTCACAAGGACAACCAGATACTTACGGAGGAGATCATTGGGCAAATCCATTGAATTATAACTATGACAATGGTGGTGTACACGTCAACTCGGGTGTTGCTAACTTCTGGTTCTATCTTTTGGTAAAAGGTGGTGAAGGTGTAAACGATAATGGAGATAACTATGATGTGTATGGGATTGGTTTAGAGAAATCTGAAAAAATTGCATATCACTCACTTACGCATTACTTAACTCCATCTTCAAACTTTGCAGATGCGCGTTCTGCTACATTGATGGCTACGGAAGACCTTTATGGTTTGAACTCGATTGAGTATATGGAGGTTGCAAATGCTTGGGCTGCTGTAGGTGTTGGTTCTCCTTATCAGAATAAGCAATTTGAAATTGTAGACTACACAATTCCTGAATCAGAATGCGGACCGTTAGGTGATAAAGAGGTAATTGAATTCGAGGTTAGAAGCACAGGACGTAAAGATTTCACTGCTGAAGATAAACTTTATTATGCGTATCAGTGGGGAATTATCAATAGAGGAAGACTTTTTGTTTTTGGTTCTGGCTCGGGTGAAATAGCTTTAGAAGAAGGTTTGGAGAGTGGTGAATACAAATCGTTTACCATTCCAGATTCACTTGATCTGACAGCATATCCTACTTACCCTAAAGTTTTGGCTTTTGAGATTTCTTCTGAAGAGATAACTGTACCAAACTCAGCTTCTCCAAACTATAGAGAAGGAGCGCCTACTGCTAGTGGCGAAAGAGATAATGACTTGAAAGTTGTCGCGCTTAATTTTAATGAGGCTACTGCTACTAATGCACACGATCTGAAATTGACACTTGAAAATAGAGGTTGTAATCCAATCGCTAAAGGAGAAGAAATTTCGGTAAGTTATTTCTACAATGAAGGAGATACCGTAAACCTTACAGTAGAAGTAGAGGAAGATATTGCTGGACAATCAATGTTTGAAGTAAGTCTTGATACGGTACTTGATTTATCAACAGAAGGTTTGCATTCGGTTGTTTCTTGGATTGATTTTGTTGGAGACCCGAACTCACTAAATGATATTACTTCAACAAGTTTTTATCGTGGAGCGATTTCAGCCTTTCCTTATGATGAAAACTTTGAAAAAGGTGGAGCAGGATGGACTTCAAGAGCGCTTTCAGGTACAGATTCATGGCATTGGAATTATATTTCATTGGGTAAAATGGGAACTGAACCAACAGCACACTCTTGGACAAACTCTTATAAACTTCAAGATAATAATGCTAGCCTAACGTATCCGCTTTCTTCAGATATGGTATTGGAATCAACTTGGTTTGATTTCACGAATATCAAGTCTCCACAAATGGACTTCTATTTGATGTTGTGGGTTTCTCAATTGAGTGATGGTGTAGTGATTGAGTATATTGCAGAAGGAGATTCGGAATGGAGAAAGACAAATTACGTAGACTATACCAACGTAGATACATACTCTGAAGTACTGGAAACTCCTTGGTTCTCTCAAGCTTACTATTTACCAAATGCTGAAGAGCCAAGATTTGAAGTGTTTTTCCCAGAATTGGCAGGGAAGAAAGGACGTATTCGTTTCAGATTTGCTTCAGATGAGAATCCAGATGCCTCAAATCTTTTAGGTATTGCCATTGACAATATTACAATCGCTGATGCTGCTCTGTACAACTTATCGTTGAATACGGTTGAACTTGTTCAAGAAAACGTAGGGGTGTTTGGTGCAAATGATGAACTAAACATTTTCATGACAAATGCGGGTTCTGAAGATACGCTAAATTTAGATTTAAGTTATACAGTTGTTCTTGGCGAAGATACTTTGAATACAATTACGGAGTCTGCTCAAATTGTATCAGAAGGTTTTGCACAAGAATTTAAATATTCATTTGTTGAGAAGCCAAACTTGTTGGCTTATGGAACAGGTGAGTTTAAACTTTTATTGGAAGTGTACCCATCTGAAACTGTAGATGCTGATTCATCAGACAATGTATTTGTATCAAATCAATATGTTTGGAATGAGTCTCAGTCTTTAGTGACAGAGTTACCGTATTACATGGATTTTGAAAGTGGTGTAGAAGGATGGACACAATCTTACAATAAATCATCTGACGGATGGATTAGAGGAACAAGAGATGAATTGAAATCTGTCTACTGGCCAGTACATGAGCATACTACATTTATGGCATCTAACGATGATGATTGTAACTGTGATAAATCAGAAGATTACTTGATTTCTCCAGCTTTCGATTTCAGTAATTACGATGAAGTGATGCTTTCATTTGAAGGTTTCGGAGACTATAGACAAGATTCTGACGGAACAGTTGAAATCAGTTTAGATGCTGGAAAAACTTGGGAAGTAGTTCACACAATGGAATACTATGCTGTTTGGTTACAGATTGATATTGATTTGAGCAAGTATGCTGGTGAAGAGCGAGCTTGGATTGCATTCCACCATAATGACAATGGAAGATGGGGGCAAGGTTTTGGTGTAGATGATATTGAAGTAAAAGGTACTCTGACTGACGGTGGTTTAGTACACCTTACAGCTCCAAATATTGCTCACTTTGGTGCAAGTCATTTCGAACCTTATGTAGATGTGAAAAACTTTGGTTTGAATGATATACACGCATTTACTTTAAATTACACAGTTTATCAAAATGGAGAACAAGTAGGAGAAACTTACTCTGAAAGTTATGCTACGACAATCTCTCAAAACATCGAGACTTTAGTAAACCTTACAAAGGTTCCGATGCTAGCTGCAGGCGAATATGAATTGAAAGTTGAATTGGTAACTGAAAATGATGGGATTGCTACAAATAATGAGCTATCAACTACTTTTGAAGTAACTGCTGAACTTCAAGACCCAAGTTTCAATTTTAATTCTTTTGCAAAAGCACAATTAGAAGGCGAAAATGGCTGGACTTCACCAACAGGATACAGAGTTTTACCTTTCTATGTAGATTCATTGACGCACAACAAGTATATCCAAGTGCCAAAAGAAGATAGAAGTGGAAACAAAGAACATTTCATTTACAATGAGATCACTGGCGGTTCACTTTATGCTGAAATGAAAACATCTGTATTGAATGTTCCAGAAGGGGGCTCTCCTGTATTCAATTTCTATTATGCTTTCCAAACAAATACAGATGCTGTACTGACAATTGATGTACAAGACGAAGAAGGTGTTTGGCATGAAAATGTTTGGTCATTAGGAGGAGGAGCAAGAACCAACAAAGAGTGGTTGTTAGCTCAAGTAGACTTGAGAGGTTTTGGAAATGCTGTGACGCTTAAATTTAAGCATGCTATTTCTGGTGGATATTCTTATTTGGTAATGGATGATTTCTCTATCGTTTCTCAAGATTATACTGATGTAGAGTTGATTCATGTTTCTCCAAACTCAGCATGTGGCGAGGAAATCTATACAGTTGAATTAGTAAACAATGGGACAGTAGCGATTGAAGCAAATGAATTGACAGTAAACTATCATTACTATAATGAAGATGTTGAAGAGTCAATGTTGATCGCAGAAACTATCGCTGTAGGTGACACTTTGGTATACGAACTTGAAAAACAACCAATGTTGAATGGCGAAGGTCAACATCCTGTTCGTGTTTGGGTTGACTATGCTAGTGATTTATATGTTGAAAATAATGACTTAGGATACAATATTTTCTCTAGGGTTGAGCCTATTGCTGATGTTATAGCTAAAGACAGCTACTTCCTAACTTTAGGAGAGGTTCTTTACCTAGATGCTAGACAAGTATTTAGAGAGAAAAAGATCATTGGAGAATCTTACGCTTGGTCTACAGGCAGTACAGATCATATGGCTGCAATTTCTGAATCTGGAACATATACTCTAGAAGTAATTCTGGCTGGTGGTTGTGTAATCACTGACCAATTTACAGTAGATGTAGCAGACTTTAGTTCTGAATTGGCCTCGGGTGTATTCTGTGCTGAAGTAGCATTATCGCCAGGTGAATTTGATCGTTATGTATGGCAAGATGGTTCTACCGATTCCGTATATACGACAACAAAAACAGGAGATTATTATGTGACTGTCTATGATAAAGAGGGAAGAGGTACTACTTTCTCTACGATGATCGAAATTAGTGAAATTGAGATGCCTTTTATTACCATATCGGGAACAACACTTATGTCTTCTGAAGCAGCCTTCTATCAGTGGTACCTAAATGGTGAAATGATAGAAGGAGCCAATTCGCAAACTTATGAAGTAGGAAGAAATGGCGTTTATTCAGTTTCTGTAGCAAACGAACATGGTTGTATAAATCTTTCAGAAGATTTCTCAGCTATTGTGATGTCAAATGAAACAGCGCTTGAAACTACCAATGTGTTCTACCCGAACCCAACAAATGGTCTATTGAATTTGAATGTATCAGAACGTACTTCAGCTTGTTCGATTACAATATTCAATAGCTATGGTAGTCAAATTCTTTCGGAGTCGTTTGATGTAGCACCTGAATCTTTAGATTTGAGTTCGCTTCCATCAGGAATTTATCTTGTTCAGTATAACGACCAAGATTCAACGGTTACTCAGAAAATTTTCAAAAAATAGTTTTCTCAACGAGCTAGTCCTAATGCTATCATTAGGCTAGCTTTTTTATCCTAGTAAGAGTTTAAAAGATGGCATATAGAAGTTTTTATATCTTATTGAAATTGTTAGTCTCAGTTTCATTATTCGGACTTTCTTCATGTGGAGGTGAGGATGATACTCCTTCTACAGATGAGATTTTTATTTCAAAGTTGGTAGAGCAACCTTGGGAAGTTCAGAGTGTTATTCACGAGACGGATGGTGATCTGACTTATGATTATGAGGAATTTGTAACCAATTTTAATAAAAATGGCAATCATGAATATGATGGAGCTTTGAGTACTGAAAACGGCTTTTTAGCTTTTCCAAATGCATCATATTGGCGTTTAGTTGAAGAAGCTGGAGTGTCTTATATTTTAAGAAGTGACGGCGTTTATATGGCTTATGAATTGACAGAAGCAAGCTTAAATCTTGAGTTTACACTTCCTCAATCATCAATACAAAGAGTCGCAGGTGTTGCAGGAAAGATTAACTTCTCATTAACCCATATACAATAAGTATAGATTGTTTATAAATAGTTACCTTAAAATCACTAGGTTTTACCTAATGATTTTTTAAATGACAAAGAGAGAAAGTTATTATGCTTTCTCTCTATAAATCTCTAAATAAACCCTTGTTTATCATTAATTTCAACTTGTTCTGGTTTTGGATAACGGAGTAGTTTAGAAAAATCTTTCTTCCAAAAATCCATATCAAGAACTTCGCCCAAAGTATTTTTTGTCAAAGTGATTACTACTGGAGTATCATCTGAATCAATGTAGTTGACTTGAACAAAGTCACCTCCATAAGGAGCTTTTTTATCATCAGTAATATTGATACTACCCATTTTTCCTCCTTCATATTCATCTACTGAAGTGGAGATTTCATATTTCTCAGGATCTTCGCCAGCAAGAGTGAGGAGGTGTTTTACCAAAATCATTTCTTCCTCACGAATTTCTCTTCTTTTACTCATAGTATGATTACCAATTCCTTGGAATGATTGTATTTTAATTTCAGCAAAGGTAATCATTTTTCAATTTAAGCACTGATATCTTGAAGCTGACTTTCTTTTTGAAGTTCGATGTGTTGAATTGTAACTTTCAATTTACCATTTAGCTTTTTTGACTCTTTTAATTTTCTTGATTCTAACCAATAAAAAATACAATAAGCACTTACACAGCCAATAGCAGCCCCCGCATAAACATCAACAAAGAAGTGTTGGAACAGGTACATTCTTGAAATTCCTACTAGTATTGCATAAGACAATAACAAGATCGTCCAAATTCGTTTATTAATATAAAGAGAAAGAAATACAGCTATCATAAAAGCTGTGGAAGTATGTCCTGAAGGAAATGACCAGTAAGAATGAACACTTAGGTCTGGTAGTAAATAAATTTGATCTAAAATATTCTCAAAAAATTTCTTGGGTCTAGGAATCGGACCGAATATAGCTCTTTTCAAAATGGTTGAAAGAAGTGCATTTCCAATTCCCATAGCTAGGAGAAGAAAACTCTGATAATATTTGATGAATAAAAAAACGATGAGCAATGGAAAGAAAACAAGTCCATCTCCAAGGTGAGTGAATAATCTAAAAAACTTATCTAATACTGGTGTGTGATAATTATTAATACTTAAAATAACATTTCCTTTATCGACTAAAAATAACATTGGGAGTAAAAGAAGAATCAATCCCCAAAAGAAATACATTGAATGATGAATAACTCTTTGCTTGAATAACACTGGCTTCTTTTTCCTCGTTTGTTTGAAGCTCGAAGAAGGCATTGATTGATTCATAATGGTTTAGTTTTTAGATATATTTTGTAATTCTTTAGACATACTAAAAGTGAAAAAAAGTCCAATGAGTGAGGTAATAGCTGTTACCGTAAAAAATAAGAGCGTAAAAGCTACAGCCTCATCTTTATTGATACTTAGAAATTGGAGTCCATAAAGCATGACCAATTCTCGAATCCCTACACCACCAATTGATATTGGAATGATAGTCATGGCATTTCCAATTAAGAAAAAGGCCAGATAATCATAATGATTGGAATTGATTGAAAGTGCCTTTAGGATACAAATCGCACATACTACTTGAAGTAGTTGGACAGCAAAAGAATAGATAAGCGTAGAAATGAATATTTCCTTGAATTTGGGAAAGAGATAGTTAGAAAAGAGAAAGAAAATAGGAAATATAAAGATGATTCCTAACCAGCCCAATACACTTAACCATGTATATAACTTAGCCATATCAGAGAATACAAGAAATACACAGGCTAGCCATGTTAAAACTGAAGACCCATTTAGCCGATCTAAAAGAGTGGCTTGAAATAGCTCCTTTGTATTTGTAGTTTTTTGATCTCTTAATAGGTATATCTTATAGCCATCCCCACTAATACTTCCAGGTAGAAAAAGGTTATAAAACATTCCTACATAGTATAGTTTTATATGTTTTAATATAGGTAAATCTAACCCTAAGGTTCTGTAAAAACGATCCATTCGTAGCGTATTATTCAACTTTGAAAGGTTGAATAGAAGCAGAGCTGATACAAGAAAGATTACATTTGCATTTTGTAGATTAACCCACACCTTTTGGTACGGAATTTTTGTGAATACAAAATACAGAGCAAGTCCTGTAAATAGAATTTGCACAAGTGATGAAAGCCTTTTCTTCGTACTTTCAGCGGATATGTTATTGAGGTTAACTTTCACTTTCCAGTCTATAAATCATTATCAGATTCCTTTGAGGAAGCTAAATCGTTAGCTTCAACTTTAAATACTACAGAAGTCTTTCTCTCGAATAGATCTTTCTTTCTAAATACTTCAACAGCACCTTTGATACTCTGTAGTTCTTCTATGTTATCGGTTACTGATAAAATATATATTGGACTTTTAGATTTCTTGATCTTGACATCAAGTTCAGAGAAATTCTTATAAATCTTAATAGGTTTCTGAATGTAGTATGAAAAGGATGGATTGAATCGTTTGTAAGATATCACCTCTTCTTCATCAAAGTTTTCCATGAGTGGTAAGGCTCCAGCTACAGGGTTTTCTTTATCTAATACAGGTAAGGCTAAATGAAAAAATATAAGGCTAGCTACTCCAAAAGTTAGTGCCATAGATAACAGGCCTTTGCTAAAGTCATTTTTCCAAAAGAAAAATATCGAAATCCCACCTACAGCAATTAGAGGTGTGAAATATAACCCTAAATAGTCGAGGTGTGCTAAGTAACTCTCTGCTTTCATCGCAAAATAAACTCCCACAGGAATTCCTATAGCCAGTATTATAAAGAAACCAATGCTGAATTTGTCACTAAGTTTTAGTTTTGAACTCTCTTGGAGTTGACTTAAGTAATACCCAAGAATGATAGCCATAAAAGGCAAACAAGGTGCGGTATACGAAGGCAGCTTCGTTCTAGAAACAGCAAAGAAAAGAATGAAGAGACCTACTGTGATTAGAGATAGTAAAAGAGCTTCATTTTTCTTATTCCATGCGAGTTTAAGAGATTGTATAGAAAATACAGAAAAGGGCATCAGACCTGTAAAAACAAATACGGCGGGAAGGAAAAATGGCCCTCCGTGTGATTCTTTTTCAGCGGTAAACCTTTGGAAGTTATGTTCAATAAAAAAACCTTGACTCCATGCACCGTCTGTTTTGAAATGAACAGCCAAATACCAAGGTAAAGCTACGGTCAAAAGTAGTAGAATACCTGATAAAGGATTTAAATTCCAGATTTCTTTCCATTTAAATCTTTTAGTAAAAATCAGAAAGAAGAAAACTACTCCGCCAGGAATAACAATTGCTACTGGCCCTTTTGCTAAAACTCCCAAGCCCATCATAAGGTAAGCGAGGTAAATCCATTTCTTTTTCCCTTCACAGATAAAAAGATAAAAGAGGAAAAGTGTTGCTGTAATGCAAAATATAAGATATGGATCAGGTGTAGCTAAGTGAAACTGAATTATAATTTGTAATGAAGAAATTAGAGTTAGGGTTGACCAAAAAGCTACTTCTTTATTGAAAACTCTTTTTGTGAAAAGGAAAGTAATTAGACACGTTGCTAATCCAAAAATTCCTGAAAAGAAGCGAGCGCCAAATTCACCTACACCAAATATCTGATAGCCGAGCATCATAAAAAAATAATGCAACGGTGGTTTGTCTGTTCTGAGTTCATAATTAAATGTAGGAACCACTAAATCCCCTTTTTCCAACATTTCTCGGGCACACCCTGCATTTTTTGCTTCATCTAAGATGTAAATCATATTTCCATCTAGGTTTGCTAAAAAGAGTAAGCCTCCAAATAGCCAGAGTAAAATCAATCTATAGTCTTTCATATCAACACATTAGTTCAACTGTCAACTGCAATATTATAGATCGCATTAGACAGAAATGTGAATTCTATTTCACTTAGTTTTGAATTTACAAGCATAAATATTAATCAATTATGAAATATTAACAAGTATTAAGATCCTTAAAAAAATCTCTTATAAATTACACAAAATCACTTCAGTGTAGAATTTAAATAAACATAAAGATGGGTAAGGTTACACTTTCTTTAGTGATCCCTGTAATGAATGAGAGGGAGAATATTGCACCTATGATTGAGCAGGTTCAGTCAGCACTTAAAGATTATACTTACGAATTAATTTTTGTTGATGATGGGTCATCTGATGGTACTGTAGATGAAATTAAAAAGTATGCAGATGAGAAAATAAAGGTTGTTGTATTCTACCGAAACTACGGACAAACGACTGCAATGTCAGCCGGTATTCATGAGGCTGTTGGAGATTATGTCGTAACGCTTGATGGAGATCTTCAAAATGATCCAAGTAACATTCCTGATATGTTGGAACTCCTTATTAAAGAAGGTTGGGATGTGGTAGCAGGTAATCGTTTGAAAAGAAAAGACAAAGCATTAGTTCGAAAGTTACCGAGTAAAATAGCGAATGCACTTATTCGTAGAATGACTGGTATTCATATCAAAGACTATGGATGTACATTAAAGGTATTTACCAAAGACATTGCAAAGAACTTAGGGCTTTATGGTGAGTTGCACCGTTTTATTCCAATTTTAGCTCATCTTCAAGGGGCAAAAATTACTCAAGTAGATGTAAAGCATCATGCTAGAATTCATGGAAACTCTAAATATGGTTTGAATAGAACATTTAAAGTTTTGAGTGATCTGATACTGATGGTGTTTTTCCAAAAGTATTTCCAGAAACCACTTCACCTTTTCGCTCCTGTAGGTATCTTAAGTATTTTTATTGGTTTAGCTGTAAATGGATATTTACTCATTGAAAAGTTGATGGGAGCAGATATTTGGGGACGTCCACTTCTTATTCTTGGCGTAATCTTTCTTTTAGGAGGTTTACAAATGATCACTTTTGGTGTAATGGCAGAACTGATGATGCGTACCTATTACGAATCTCAGAATAAGCAAACTTATTCAATTCGTGAGGTCTATGTTGGAGAACAAAGGCCAACTACATCAGATGCTTTAGCTTCTTAATTTAATCCTTCTTTCTAGACTTTTTGTTATGAGAACTCGAGTGTTAATCACTGGTGTTGCAGGTTTTATTGGTTCATCTTTAGCTGAATTCCTTTTAGAAGACGGTTTTGAAGTAGTTGGTATAGATAATTTTGATCCTTTTTATGATAAAAGCATCAAATTAAGAAACTTACATGAATCCCTTAAAAATTCACGCTTCACTTTTAAGGAAGTCGATTTTACTTCTTTGAAAAGTTTAATGACTATTCCTAAAGTAGATGTAGTTATACATCTTGGTGCTAAAGCTGGTGTTAGACCTTCAATTTTAAATCCTAAGGCATATATCGATACGAATGTACAAGGGACAAATAATATTCTGGAATGGATGAGATTGAAGAAAATAAAGAAATTAGTATTTGCTTCATCTTCCTCAGTATATGGGAACCACAAGCAAGTCCCTTTCTCAGAAGATTTAGTAGTTACTGAACCTATTTCTCCTTATGCTTTCACAAAATTATCTTGTGAATCTATGAACTACTCATATCATTCACTATATAATTTTGACATTCTAAACTTGAGATTTTTTACAGTCTATGGGCCTAGACAAAGGCCGGATTTAGCGATACATAAATTTGTACGAAAAATATACAGAGGTGAATCAATTCAGATGTATGGCGATGGAAGTTCTGCTAGAGATTATACTTTTATAGATGACATTGTGAATGGCGTTTATGGAGCTGTAAATTATGTACTTTCTAATGATCAGATATTTGATATACTTAATCTTGGGAATAATACACCTGTTAAGCTCAAAGAAATGATTCAGACTATTGAGTGCAAAATGAAAGTATCTGCTAAAATAGAACAGTTACCTATGCAATCGGGCGATGTGGATGTAACATTTGCTTCTATCCGTAAAGCAAAAAAGATGTTAGGTTACGTTCCACAAACTTCATTTGATCTTGGTGTTGAGCAATTTGTCGATTGGTTTATTACACTTCGGGAAGAATCATCAATGGCAGTTTAGAATTTAGAGTAAAAAAGAGCTACAATTTTAATTGTAGCTCTTTTTAGATAGATAGAAAACATATTTTTTAATAAGAGAGAATGAGTAGTGCTATTCGATGTGTGTTACCATGGAATTGTTTGTTGAGCTATGCTCGATTATTTCCGTCTTATTACTGCCAAATGTAACACAGCTCACTAAGAATAGTACTTTTAAAAGAAAGATTAATAAGGCGGTTAATAGTCCTTTTGACATACAAGTATTTTAATCTTAGTCGTTCAATTAATTATTGAAATATAATTGACGTTTTTTGAAAAAAACACCCTTTTTCTAAATGTAACTATTTATTGATTTACTCTAATGTGATCTGTAACATCTACGTAAAGAACAGGTACGATAAACGCTATTTTAATTTAATATATAGAACTTTTTACCCCTATTTTACTTCTCTGAAACAGTTAAGAGATTTGGTATTTTAAGCTGAACTTTAACCCCTTTATTGTAGTCTGAGTAAAACTGTAATTCACTATTTTTCCAATATTGAGATCGTTTTTCTAGACTTCTAGGAACAGTATAAGGCTTATTGAACCCTTTGCCATTATCTTCAATTGATAGGTTTAATTCATTCTCTATAACATGTAGTCCTATTTTAACATCTGAGGCTTGAGCATACTTTGTAATATTTGAAAGGGACTCAAGTACGAAATAGTAAATTTGAAGAGCATCCTCGTTTGTTAAGTGATCAATGTTATGAGTAAAAGTGATATTTAGATCTTCCCAAGTATTCAATGAGTTGATCATTTCTTCTATGGCAGGGATTAGACCTTCACTTTCAATGATTGGATGCATACTGTTGTTGCTAATCCATTGAATATCGGATAAGGCATTTTCAACATTTTCAGCAGCATTTTCAATGAGTTCTAATTGTCTATCATTCATTCCTTCAGGATGAATGGTAGTGAGGCTGTTTAGCGCAAAGTGTGTATGAATCAGTTGTTGTTTTATGCCGTCATGAAGATCATGTTGAATTTGTTGGTATACTTGATCTTTAACCTCTTTTCTGATCTGATTTTTTCTAGTTTGCTGAAATTGAATAGTGGATAAAACTTTTCTTTCATCAAGTGGTAAACTGAAATAATGATCTAAACCATGTTCATATCCAATGTTGTTAAACTCATTTTCGGCAAGGATATAAAATGATGAAAAATGAAGAGTCTCTATTTTTCTGATATAACGTAGTACACCTGCACCTGTCATATCAGGTAAATCTTGGCTACAAAAAATAATGTCTGGTTTCTGTTTTGATGCGATTAGCACCCCTGCTTCTCCATATTCAGCATAATAAATTTCAGTAGTTAGTTTCGATAAAATTTGGGTCAAACTTAAGGTAATGGAATCGTTATTCTCAATAATGAGGATTCTATACATAAGAAGTGGTTTTAGGATATAAAAGGGAGCAATAAAGCCCCCTTTCAGCTGGTTGAATTTATCACAAACGTGAATAGTTACTTCTCATAGACACTCGTAATAGAGGTTTCGTTCCTGTTTTTAGTTCCCCTTTTTATCACAGCATGAAACCTTATTGAATATCTTCCAATATTTTGAATGCTTCTTCTACAGAATGGACTGGAATCTTGCAGGCTTTGTTTTGACAGATATAAATAGTCGTTTCTCCTTCTTTAGCAGATCTGTTTTGGAATAATGGTAAATCACTTTTTTCCTCTGTTGCTAAGATGATATTGAAAGGTGCGTATTGACTTGAAAAAGCATTAGCAACTTTTTGATATTTTTTCCCAACAATCACAATTTCAGTGGTAGGCTTCATTTGTAAAGCATATAAACTTCCCCAATTAGTCAAATACTGCACGTCTTTTTCGAGCAGAGGATTGATATTTGAAAGCATATCACGACTAATTGACATATATTTTTCATCTGAGAAAAACTCACCAATCAAGTAGAGATTTGTAGCCATTATTGAGTTCGAAGCTGGAATTACATTATCGAATATCTCTTTTTTTCGGGCAATTAAAACTTCAGATGTTGCATCAGTGAAATAGAAAAAGCCTTCATTTTCATCATAGAAATTACGAAGTGTGTAGTCTGTAATGGATTTAGCGATATTTAACCACTTCTCGTCAAAGCAAATCTGATATAAACTGATGTAAGCAGAGATGAGAGCTGCGTAATCTTCTAAATAGCCATCAATTCCTGCGTTGCCATCTTTGTATCTTCTCAGAAGTCTAAAATTATCTTGTAGCATATTTTTCTCCAAGAACTCTGCATTCTTCAAAGCAAGATCTTTATATGCTTCATTTTCTGTAGCTGTATAAGTATCACAAAGTCCTTTTAGCAGAAGTGCATTCCAAGAGGTCAATACTTTATCATCCAATCCTGGGCGAAATTTTTTCTCTCTTTCTTCTAACAATTGAACTTTCCAAGTATCTATTTTCCGTTGAAGTTCTTCGGATGATAGTTCATATTTTTCTTCAATCTGAGATAGATCATTTACTCTATAAAGAATGTTTTCGCCATGTTCCCAGTTACCATTGTTTTTGATTTGATAAATATCAGCAAAAAGTTCATAGTCATCTGCAAGTAGTTCTTTCAGATGATTTGCATTCCAAATGTAGAATTTCCCTTCAATTCCCTCTGAGTCAGCATCCAAGGCAGAGTAAATTCCGTTACTTTTATCTAAAAGTTCCCTTTCTATAAATGAGACTGTTTCCTCAATTACTTTCAAGTAACTTTCTTTCTTTGTGACCTTATATGCGTCAGCATAAACACTCAACAATTGACCATTGTCATAGAGCATTTTTTCAAAATGAGGAGCAAACCACTCGCCATCTACCGAATATCTGGCAAATCCACCGCCAATCTGATCGTAGATTCCTCCGTTTGCCATTCGGTCTAGTGTAAGTGTGATTTGGTCTAAAGCTCTTTTATCGTTTGAGAAGTGATAATATTTTAGAAGAAAATTATAAATGGATGGCATTGGGAATTTTGGAGCCTTGTTCATCCCACCATCTACAGTATCGAAGTGTGGAGCAAAGTTGAAGAACATTTGCTCAAAACGATCTGTCGAAAAATCATCAGAACTACTAAGTTGAAATCTTTCTAATTCATCTACATTCAATCGTTCTTTTATTTTCTCTGCGGATTGCTGGATTTCTCCTATCTGATTCTGATAGACTTCGGCAACTCTTACCAATAAATTGCTCCAGCCTTTTGGAGGAAAATAAGTCCCACCATAAAATGGTTTCTGATCTGGAGTTAGGAATACATTAAGAGGCCAACCTCCTTGCTGTCCCATAAGTTGTACTGCCTCCATGTAAATTTGATCAATATCGGGTCTTTCTTCTCTATCAATTTTGATACAGACATAGTTATCATTCATGATTTGAGCAATCTCTTTATTTTCAAAAGACTCATGCTCCATAACATGACACCAATGACAAGAAGAATAGCCTATACTCACGATGATAGGTTTATCTTCTTTTTTAGCTTTTTCTAGTGCTTCTTTTCCCCAAGGATACCAATCTACAGGATTATATGCATGCTGTAATAGGTACGGACTTGATTCATGTATTAATCGATTAGCAGTTTTTTGAGTGTCCATATCTGTGTTGGTGATGTGATTTTTACTTTGACAAGACATCAGAAACAAGATGATGATGTCTATAGTGATAAATATTCTCTGGTTACTTATGATTTTCATAAACCTAACACAAAGTCTAGAAATTAGTTGGAAGGTATCTTAAATAAAATACTTGTTTAAAGTGAAAATGAGCGTCTAGCTGAATTTAACTTTATAGAAACGATTTATTCTGAAAATTACTCAGATAAGAAAAGACTATAAATACCTTAGTTTCTTACGCATTCGGAACTTCCGACTTGTATAGCTGCTTAATATAATAGACAAAAATTAGCTCTAATATTTTCAAATAGAAGGAATTGAAAATATTGATGGATTTCAATTTGTGGGATAAGCTGGGCATCCGAATGAACAGTGCGTAGTTTCTCCAGTTGATGATTAGCCTACGTTACTTATGGAAACTTTACTATTTATATTTTCTTTAATGATAGCCAGTGGAATTGGCATTTTTCTAATTGATCAATCAAGAAAAAGGTATAGAAATGCAATACGAAAAATCTCTAATAGTGATGTGATTGAGATGTTAACTCAAAATAAAATGCAAATCACTCTCAATGAGTTTACGAGTATTTCTGGACTGAATAAGGATGATGCCAAGTACAAATTGTCATCTATGCTTGCTCAAGGTATATTAAGTATAGAATATGATGAGCATTACAGAACAGTTTATGTTCTTAGTGAAACAGTCAGAAGTGTACTTAAAAGTCCTTATTATACAAAGCTCCAATGTAGAGTAAGCGATAGTGATGTCATACGTTTTGCATCTCTTTCTCAAGGAAAATTAAGTATTGCATCACTGACAATGAAAGCAAAGATTACAGTGGATGAAGCAAGAAATAAATTGGACGAATTACATGAAAAAGGGATTTTCCAAATGATAGTTTGTGATGAAGGGCATATCACTTATCACTTAAACGATCCTGATTTGGTAAGACAACGTATCGGTTAGAAGTTTCCATTAAGCATAGAATATAAATTTCATGATTGGAGAAAGGGTCATTGGCTATTATCAAGAAATCAAGGAAAGTATTAGAGTTAATTTGAATACTGCCTACGAAAATAAAGATGTAGAAAGTATTCACCAGATGCGTGTTTCTTTTAAGCAGATGAAGTCACTTTTTAACCTTATAAAACTTATTTCTGAGAATGAATATGATACTGACGATAATTTTAAACCCTTTCATGAAATTTATAAATCAGCGGGCTATCTCAGAGATGTACAATTACAATATGCAGAGTTTGAAAAACATCTGACTACAAAAGATAAACCTTATAAAAGACTGTTAGAATTTCTGTCCAAAGAAGAAGAACAGGCATTTGATCAATTCAGAAATGAAGTTTTTGAGTTTGATCTTCATTCTTTAAGTTTTATAGAAGACAGAATTAAGGTGGCTGTCAAAGATGCCGATGAAAAAAAAGTATTGACTCAAGCTGTGAACTTTGCTCAAGATAATGTTTACACCATGCACGATATTTTTTCAGAAGGCACGAAAATCAAACGTTTTCATAAAATCAGGACTTTAGCAAAAGAAACATTCTACATCCTTCAATTCATAAATCAGCAAATTCTATTAACTCAGCTCGTTTTTATTAATCATGCAAAACTTAAGAAGTTAGGAGTAGTTTTAGGGAAATGGCATGACTACGAGGTATTTGAGAAAAAAGTGATAAAACTAAATGATAGTCATCCAATGTTCAAAGAACCTGACTTTTTAAAGCTAACTTCAGAGTTACATATCAAGAAGGATAAACTTCTAAACAGGGCGATCGATCTAATGCATAAAGATGGTCAAGTAGTTTTAAGGTAAATCTATGCTATTTATAATAGTCATTTTTTTAAAAGACTTGATTTCTAGTTAGAGTACACATATTCTATAGTTAATTCTTCACTTGTATATTGTTTAAAGATGCTTGTATTATCTTTGAAGAATATCAAGAATAAGTAATTACTAATCGATGAACGAGTACTTTAAATCCGTTATTCTTAAATCAACAAATGCGAAAGCCATAAAAGAGTCTATTTTAATTCAGAATTTATGGAGTGGTTACGGAGAGATTTTAAGAATTAAATTGGAAGAAGCAGATGTAGAAAGTGTTGTTATTAAACATGTCAAACTTCCATTAGATTCCGCCCACCCAAGAGGTTGGAATACCGATTTTTCCCATCAACGAAAAGTGAAATCCTATCAAGTAGAAACATATTGGTATCAACATTTTGCAATGAATTGTGATGATGAATGTAGAATTCCTAAATGTTTGGCATTCGAAAGCAAGGATGGAGAAGTTTTGATGGTTTTGGAGGATTTAGATGCTAGTGGATTTCCTGAAAGAAAACATTCAGTAAGTTGGACTGAAATAAAATCGTGCTTGCATTGGTTAGCAAATTTTCATGCTTCATTTCTTGGAGAAAAACCAACAGGTTTGTGGGAAATTGGAACGTATTGGCATTTAGATACTCGTCCAGATGAGTTTGAGGAACTAACAGATAAAGACTTAAAGCAATATGCAAAAGATATAGATGAGGTTCTGAAAAATGCTAATTTTCAAACCTTTGTACATGGCGATGCTAAATTGGCAAACTTCTGTTTTTCTTCTGATGGTCAAAAAGCATCTGCGGTAGATTTTCAGTATGTAGGTGGCGGTTGTGGAATGAAAGATCTTGTTTATTTTATTGGTAGCTGTCTCAACGAAAATGAGTGTGAACTTTATGAGCAAGAGTTGCTCGATATTTACTTCCAAGAACTGAAGAAGGCGCTTGAGCAGAAAGATTCTCCAATTAACTTTGATGATTTAGAAAAAGAATGGAGAACACTTTTTCCTTATGCATGGACAGATTTTCATCGTTTCTTGAAGGGGTGGAGTCCCGGACATTGGAAAATCAATTCTTATAGTGAAAGACTAGCAAGAGAGGTGGTCAAGGATATCAAAAGTAAAAGTTAGCTTATGAAATTGAATGAGGAACAGTTGGTAGAATTGAGTTTGA
Source organism: Sediminitomix flava (assembly GCF_003149185.1). NCBI lineage: Bacteria > Pseudomonadati > Bacteroidota > Cytophagia > Cytophagales > Flammeovirgaceae > Sediminitomix > Sediminitomix flava. The sequence continues at coordinate 785,889 of NZ_QGDO01000003.1, forward strand.
TTGCCCAAGAAGCAACTCTCCGAGCGGGTGAAATTGTGAAACAGTATTTCCAAAAAAGTATCTTGGTTCACCAAAAGGAAGGAGGTGAAAGTCTTGCTTCCCAAGTTTTTACTGAAGCTGATATAGAAAGTCAAAATAAAATATTGGAAGTACTCGATTTCACTTTTTCAGAATTCGATTTAGGACTCTTGACCGAAGAAGCAGAAGATGACTCTAGCCGATTTGAGAAAGATTATTTCTGGTGTGTAGACCCTTTAGATGGAACTTTACCCTTCACTGAAGGGAAGTCTGGCTTTTCTATTTCTGTGGCATTAGTTTCTAAAGAAGGAATACCTGTTATAGGTGTAGTTTACGACCCAATTGTCAATCACTTATACAGGGCAATAAGTGGGGAAGGAGTATATAAAAATGATACTTTATGGAATTTCAAGAATGATAAATGCAGCTCTAATTTGTCATTTTATACAGATCGTAGCTTTTTAAGTCATGCCTCTTTCCCTAAGGTAAAAGAAGCTTTAGACAGTCTTAGAAAAGAATTAACCTTAGAAGATCTTGAAATTATTGGGTATGGAGGTGCTGTGATGAATGCTATCTGGGCTTTGGAGAACCATCCTGCTTGTTATTTTAAGTTTCCTAAGTCGAATAAAGGAGGAGGAAGCTTGTGGGATTTTGCTGCGACAGTTTGTATTTATCGGGAGCTAGGCGCAAATACATCTGATATGTATGGAAAAACATTAAGCCTAAATTCAGATCAATCAATTTTCATGAATGAAGTTGGAGTTTTATACGCTACAGATCACAGAATCTCAGATTTTCTTTTAGAGATGTATAAAGATTTGTAAGTATAATTCCTTTAAAAGATATAATCATTAAAATGAAGTATAAGTCTAATATTGGTATTGATTGTTCTTATGGATAAGTCCATTTAGATTAAAATATACTTATAAATCAAGATGTTTAGAGCCTTATACTTTACTTTCTTATTCAGCTTTTTCTGCTTCAGAGTTTTCGCGTCAGAGATTAAAAATATCATTGTTCATAGCGATGTAATGAATAAAGATATTCAAGTGACGGTCTTATTGCCTAACGACTATGACAGGGATAAGCTAGTTCATTTTCCTGTTTTGTATTTATTACATGGTTTTGATGGAGGACATAAGAGCTTTATAGATAAGATTAAGTTTTTAGATAACTATGTAGATAATGGAGGATATATCGTAGTATGTCCTGATGGTGGTACTGATAGTTGGTATTTGGATAGCCCTATGGAACCAGCGTATAAGTACACTACGTTTATTGGAACTGAATTAGTAGAACATATTGATCAATTCTTTAGAACCATTCCAAAAAAAGAAGCTAGAGGAATTGCAGGAATAAGCATGGGTGGTTTTGGTGCGTTTCATGTGGCTTTCAGAAAACCTCAAACTTTTTTTGTGATAGGTTCAATGAGTGGCGTGGTAGATTTTAGATTGTTTTCAAAACACTGGGAAAGATGGGGATTGATTAAACTTTTGGGAGAATATGTGCTCTATGAAGAATTGTGGGATCAAGAAATCATTGTGAATCAGCTAAAGATATTAAAAGAGAATAACTATAGAATGATCATTGATTGTGGGTTGAATGATGAAATGATAAATGTGAATAGGAATTTGCATGATGCTTTAGTCAAAGAAAAAATACCTCATACCTATATAGAAAGACCTGGTGCTCATGACTGGGATTATTGGAATGTTGCACTCAGAGTCCAAATGGACTACTTTAAATATAGTTTTTACAGGGAATAGAAAATGCCCGTTCTTAGGGGAGATAAGAAACGGGCATCTGTAGACATCTAATCTATTTCATTATTAAGACAATGAAAAATGCCATTTAGGCAAAAAGATGTAAGAAAATTGTGATATTTTAATAATTTTCTCTCAAATAGTTTAACACCTCATTAATTCCTCCCTTTATTTCTGTTGAAGAATAAAGGTAGTTATTGTGCATAAAGCTAAATACAAGAACTTTCCCTTTAGCTGTGATTAAATAACCACTCAAACAGTGATTATTCGATAAAGTGCCTGTTTTAGCATACACAAATGGCTTCTCAGATTTATAATAATTTTTTAGGGTACCTCTTACGCCACCTATCGGAAAAAATTGGAACAAATAATCTTGATCGAAATCTTTATATAAATCACTAAGAATACCGACAAAGTTTTCTGGAGTATTAAGATTGTATCTCGAAAGTCCCGATCCGTCTGTCCAACGTACAGGACTTGGAAGGAAATTAAACAGGCTATCAGATACATATTGAATCATTTTTTCAGAGCTAAGAACACCTAATTTCTCATGAGCGGAATGAATCAGAAGTTGTTCTGCTAAGAAATTATCACTTTCCCACATCATCTTTCGGAGTACAGAATCTCTGTCAACACTCAAAATTTCACCTTGTTTAAATTCTCTGAATGCACTATCAAACTCAATGAGTTGAATAGAATCGCTTAGTGCATTTTCTAATAGTTCTTGAGCAGATTCGTATGACCAATGAAATGGAATTTCTCTTTTTCTTTGTGTAAGCTTTTCAGGGTTGTAGGCAAATGTATTTTTATCCCAAGTTCTATCTAGTCTTGCACCTTGAGAATCTGCTGAAAATTGATGATTAAAAGATGATGGATAAACATCTAATTGATCATCATTCATAGAAACGTTGACTACATTTCCAGCTATTGGGAGTGCAGATCTTTCTGCCGAAAAATAATAGGTATAATCATCCCAAGCCCAACCAGCTCCTAAGTTGTCTTCTTCATATGGTCTTTTAGCTAGTAGAATTTGTTTACCTTCTGTCAAGCTATCCAATACATGTTGGGTTTGAGCATATTCCCATGATGAGTGGAGTAAAGTAGGTTCTCCCGTTCCCCAAATAATAATAGAGTCTCCTTTACTAAAATATTCTAGAGAGGTTAAGGTATCAGGTAAAGATTTTAAAGCGGTATAGAAAGTTAGAATTTTAGTATTTGAGGCAGGGGTAAAGTATTTATCCGCATTGTGCGAAACAATACTTTTTTGAGTACTAGGGTCATAGACATAAAGTCCGATATGGTGCTGTTGAAAAAGTGGATACTTCTCAATTGTCTTGACAGTATTTTTCTGAATCATCTGACTTTTACAAGCCGCAAATAGAAGAAGTAATAGAGGAATGAATTTTAGTAGATTTTTCATAAGCAAAAAATAAAGTAGCTCAAATCGAATTGAGCTACCACATTCATAAGGTTTATATTTGTATTATATTTCTTTTTTTCAACTCGAAGAAACATCTTGCACAAGCTTCTACATCAGCTAATGCGTCATGAGCACCTTCAAATCCTTCCTCAAATAAAAATGTATGTAATTCCATAAGTGTTGGCCACTTGTAGCCATAAGGCCCTGGTATTTTACAATAGTCAGTAGAGCTATCTTTTGTACATATTTTTTGAGGCTTATTTTGAGATCGCATCATGAAACGAATGAATTCTGCACCCGCAACATTGTAATCGTAACTCATATTGTGCGCAATCAAATAATTTGATTCTTCCAGTTTATCTTTAAAAGAATTAAGCGCATCTGTAATTGGAATACCTTCAGCTTCAGATTTTTCTTGACTAAAGCCATTTTCAATCCAAAAAGTATCTGTAGGCATCACCCAACCATCGGGTTTAATAAGGTCAACTTTCTTTTCAACTAATTGGTAGCTATCGTCATAAAAAGCCCAAGCTAATTGAATGATTCTCGGCCAATTATCCAGATCAGTCATCGGTGCCTTCCAATTTTTAGGTAGTCCTGTAGTTTCTGTATCGAATACTAAATACATTCTGATGTTTGATATTGTAGTTTGAATTGTAGGGATTGTATTATTCAAATATAGTCAAAACTTCAAAAATGAATCTAATGGTATTCAGTGATTCTGAAGTAAAGAATTAAATCAAGCTTAGGGGAAGAATTAGCTCTTTGAGGTCGAAAATACTTACATAGGTAGGTTAAAATTTTTCAAAAGCAGCCAAAGTATTCATTTACCAAATTCTAGGCTGAATTTGAAGCTTATCTCCCATAAAGGGCATGTGATATCGACCTGGTTTGTTTGAAAAAAGGTCAATTGAGTACTCTTTTTTACTAAAGAATATTACGATAGGGTATCAAGGGCTATGAAACGTTTTGGGGTGCGTGGAAGTTTACTAGGTGATATCAATCTTAAGCATGCTTAACAGTTTAACCTATTGACTATTAATCAAAAATCTGATCATTATGAGACCTAAATTCAAATCTGGATCAAGCAACAAATCATCTAACGTTTGGTAGATAGAGATGCTTATACCTTAAGGGTATTAGAAGAAAAATCTTAAAAAGTTTCACGGCTGTCCTGTCTAAAATAGGACAGCCATTTTTAATTCAAACCTATTATGTCTCAACATTTTCTTCTCGATTGTTATCGTCCATTTCTTGATCTTTCCTTTCAAAATGTGGAGGGACGACCATTGTTTGTAGAAAATCTTATTCGTGAGATTAAAAACTGGAAAGGAGTAGGTAATCTCCTTCCATTGCATGTATCTATCACTTCGTCTTTCCGAGAAAATCTTTACAAAAGTTTATATCTCACTCATTCTGCTATTGATTCTCCTGTCGATCTTTTATTTTCTGAGAGATCAGATGATTGGCGAATTTTGTGTAATCAAGTCACAAATTTCCAACAATTAGATTCAGTAGAGAAAGTAAGTGTTGTAAAACTTCTGAAAGCCTTAGGTTTTTTAGAGCTCATCAATCAATTGTTACTGTCTGAAGATTTTACTAATTCTTCAGATAAAGCCGAATTGGAATTATTGTTTCTTCACAAACAGGTTCGGTACCTTCTTTCAATGGAAGAGAAGTCAGTTTATCAAATAGAGGAAATTGAAAGTTTAGTAAGCAAACTACCAGAGAATTCTATTCTTAAAGCCGATGCCATTTATCAAGTGATTGTTCAGTATGCAAAGTTGGAATTTAACGCTGAAAAAATTGATAAATACCTCCCTCAACTATTGAATGTAATTGAGAACAACAAGGAGTTTAGAAGCGAGAATCATTACTATGAATATATGAGTAGGTATTACAGAGTTGGGGCATTTTCACCTATGATTCATAAGAATAATGCTGAGATGGTAGAGATGATGGATAAAGCTCAGAAATATGCGCAAGATATAATCATCGAAAGTGAGGAAGATACCATTTTCAAAGCAGCTGTTTTGTTTCCAGTTCTTGAGAGTAGAATTAAAGAAAACTATTATCTAAAACACAATGAATCAGCTCTTAAGTATGCAAAAGAACTTAAAGAACTTTGTCCTAAAGATTCGATCGCATTGGTGGAGTTAGGGGAGGCATATCTAGAATTGGAAAAGGTTGATGAAGCTAAGTCTTGTTATTTAGAAGCTCTTAATTATGGTGTAAATGGTAGAGCAATGATTTACTTTTTGTTAGGATATTGTTATGAACATTTAGTCCAGTTTGAGGAAGCAAAATTTGCGTATCAACAATCTTATAGAATAGACCATACAGCTTTGAGTGCAATTGAAGGTTTAGAAAGAATAGCATATTTGACAGATGATAATCAACTTTTACACGAAATGAGAATAGTTAAAACTGAGTTAGGGAATATTGAAACTATTGAAAAAGCTTATCAGCAAAAGTGATTTTTGAATTAATTCATCAATTCCAATTGGTCACACATGTAATAATCAGCCCAAGTCTCTTTCACCTTAAGCTATAAACAGTGGTATCTTTTACTTGTTATTACCAATTATATTGATTGTGATGTATCAAGAATCTATCCTGTATCCTTATTTAAGAGCTTTAATCGTAACATTTTCTTTTTCATTGTTTAGTGCATCAACAGCCGTGTCTTCATCAGTGAAAGAGTCGGACTTGATAAAGGAAAATGTTTTGTTTTATGTAGATGAAGGGAATGTACACGATTTCCAATCCATCAATTCTTTATTTGATGAGTTTAAATTTCTTTCCGATCACTCTTTTCCTGAAATAGGGGAGAATCAAATATGGATGAAATTTGATTTAAGGTCGAATGAAAAAGATAACTCTTATTTTATAGAATTCCCTGATTGGGCTGAGGTTGAGTTATATGACCTAAGTGATAATGTGAAAATTGGAAATACAGGTGTTATGACATTACTGGAAGAACGCACAGTTGTTTCGGGGAATAAAAACCTAATTCCAATAGCGCTTTTTAAAGGAGTATCTGAAAATTATTTGGTAAGATTAAAAGCTAGCCATGAATATATGGTTACTCCTACTGATTTGTCTTTTAAGACTTATCCTCAAGCAAAATTTAATGAAGAGAATTTATTAAGAAGAAACATATCATACTTCTTTCTCGGAGTATTTCTGATTATGTTCTTCTATAATTTCTTTGTATTCATATCTACCAATGATAGGAGTTATGTTTATTATTTGATGATTGTAGGGATACTCTCTATTACATCTGTCTTTAATGATGGTTATTTACTTGAGATGCTCCCTCTTAATTCTGAATTGGTAAGAGATTTTGGTCAGATTGATGTAATACTTTCAAGTATGTTGGGAATCTCGATCTTATTGTTTGTTCGCAGATTTCACCAACTCACTACATTTGATCCTCTTTTCAATAGAATCACTCTTATCATTATTGCATCTCTTGTCCTTGTTACGCTACCAGACTTATTTGGGCAAGTAGCTTTATCTGCAAATCTAAGTTCTTTACTAGGTTTACTAACTTTTCTTTTTGTCTTAATCATTTCTATCAGGAGCTACCTCAGAAAATATCCTTCTTCAGAATATTTCTTATTGGCTTATATTTTCTTCATTGCGGGTTTCATGACTTATTTGTTTAAATCAATTGGTCTTATTCCTTCCAGTTTATGGACTGATTTTTCAATGTTGATTGGCTCATCAATAGAAACGGTATTGTTCTCTTTCGCCTTGTCAAATCGAATTAATATACTGAAGAAAGAGAATGAAGAAAAACAAGAAGAAATCATCCAACATCTTCAAGTAAATTCTGATTTACAGACCAAAGTAAATAGAGAGCTTGAAGGAAAGGTGATGGAAAGAACAAAAGAGATTAAAGATCAGAACACAAAACTTCATAAGCAGCAAAAAGAACTAATCACACTGAATGAAGAAATTCGTCAACAAAATGAAGAAATAAGTGCTCAACGCGATATGGTACAGGAGAAATCAAAGCTTCTGGAAAATGCAATGCTTGATATCCAACGTAAGAACAATGATATCTTGTCGAGTATTAATTATGCCAAGAAAATTCAGAATGCCATATTCCCAAGAAAAGAAGAGCTAGATCGTCATTTGAATGAACATTTTATTCTTTTCAAACCAAGAGATATTGTAAGTGGTGATTTTTATTGGTTCAAAGAGCATAATGAAAAATTAGCTTTAGCAGTTGTAGATTGTACAGGACATGGTGTACCTGGTGCATTTATGTCAATGATAGGAGACGTGTTACTCAACAATATCATTCTTCAAACTCAAAACCCTGAACGAATTCTATATGCTTTAGATCATGGAATAAGAAATGTATTGGGGCAAGATAAAGGTGGAGATCGAAATGATGGAATGGATTTGTCTATTTGTGTGATTGATAGAGCAGAGCAAACACTTACTTATTGTGGTGCAAACTCACCGCTTTTTATGGTGAAACAAGATGGTGAAGAACACCTCTTTACCCCAAATAAGTGTGCAATCGGAGGGCATAATAAGAAAGAGAAAATTTTCCAATCGAGGGTGATACCTCTAGAACAAGGTACTAATTATTATATGTATTCTGATGGATTCCAAGATCAATTTGGAGGGCCAGATAACAGAAAGTATATGTCTAAAAGGTTTAGAAAGACTTTGTTAGATGGAAGTGCATTTACGATGGAAACTCAAAGACAACTTCTGAATGAATCTTTTGAAAATTGGAAAGGAAAAGGAAAGCAAATAGATGATGTTTTAGTTTTTGGATTTAGAGTTTAATAATTTAAACAATATATGTTGCGGAATTTTGAAATATGAAAAGATAATATTGTAACTTTTCAAAAATTCAGAATTCTTACAATAATGCAAACTGCTGAACTGCTTAAAAATCAAACTATCAAATTTATAGAAGTTGATAGTCGTAAAGTAATATCTCCATCGCAAACACTTTTTGTCGCATTAAGCGGACAAAAAACCGATGGACACCATTATATTTCTGAGTTATACAAACAAGGGTGTAGAAGTTTTCTTTGTCAGAAAGGGAAAGTTAATTTCGATGCTTTTCCAGAAGCAGTCTTTTATGAAGTCGAAGATACTTTAGTTAGTTTTCAAGAGCTTATTCAAGATCATCGTCAGCGGTTCACTTATCCTGTAATTGGAATAACGGGAAGTAATGGAAAAACCATTATTAAAGAGTGGTTATATACCTTATTAGAGGAAGATTTTAGAGTCGTAAAAAGTCCTAAAAGTTATAATTCACAAATTGGAGTACCTCTTTCAGTTTGGCAAATGAAGCCAGTACATGAAATAGGTATTTTTGAAGCAGGAGTATCTAAAAAAGGAGAGATGCTTAATCTTCAAAAAATGATTCAACCCACCACAGGGATTTTTACAAACATTGGACAAGCTCATGGAGAGGGTTTTTCTTCTATGAAAGAAAAAGTTGAGGAAAAAGCCTCTCTATTTAAAGATAGTTCTTGTGTTATTTATTGTAAAGATCATCAGCTTGTCGATGACGTTCTGAATAATCAAATACATCTTTCTTGGAGTACAACAAACCCTACTGCAGATTTTTATTTTGAGCTGGAGTCTAAATCAGAGTCTGGAACAACTTTTTATTATAGTGAGGACGATATAAAGTTAAGTTTTCCATTTGCAGATCAAGCATCTCTTGAAAATGCATTTCATTGTGTCATTACATTAAAACATTTAGGCTACAAATGGGAGGTTATTCAACAAAAACTACCTCTATTGAAAGGAATCCCTATGCGTTTTTCTCTTAAAGAAGGGAGAAATAATTGTCTTGTAGTTGATGATACATATAACAATGATTTGGCAGGGCTCTCAATGGCAATAGACTTTTTGCATACACATTCTGCTGGTAAGATAAAGGCTGTAGTTTTTTCAGATTTTTTGGAACATCAAATTCCATCTAAAGAACTTTACTTGAACTTCACATCCCTTCTAAAACAGAAAGGAGTAGAACGAGTGGTAGGAATTGGTGATATGACTTTTAAAAATCAGTCTTTCTTTACAGACTTTGAATCCCAGTTTTTCCCAACTACCGAAGACTTTTTGTTGAAACTTTCTAAAAGTACAGTATTTAAAGATGAAGCAATACTTGTAAAAGGCGGTAGAAGTTTTGCCTTTGAGAAGGTTGTCAAGTTTTTGGAACAAAGAGTTCATGGGACTAGCCTCGAAATAAATATGGAAGCCATCGCTCATAATCTGATGGTATATAGGAGTCTATTAAAGCCAAGTACCAAAATTATGGTTATGGTAAAAGCTCTTTCGTATGGAAGTGGAAGCCATGAAGTAGCGAGTCTTTTACAGTATCACCTAGTTGATTATTTGGGTGTGGCATACACAGATGAAGGTGTTCACCTGAGAGAAAACGGAATAAGAACACCAATTATGGTTCTAAATCCTTCTTCAGCATCTTTTGATAAAATGCTGAAATATCAACTTGAACCAGAAATCCCAAGTTTCTATTGGTTTGATCAGCTTATTAGTTTTATAGAATCAAATTATTCTGAAATAGAATCTTATCTTCCATTTAAAATTCAGTTGAATTTTGATACAGGTATGAGGAGGTTAGGTTTTGAAAAAAGTGAATTACCTAAGCTGATCGAAAAACTAAATAAATATGAAAAATGGATTGAAGTAACATCAGCCTTTACTCATTTGGCCGGTGCAGATGAAGCCTTACACGAAGAGTTTACTCTAAATCAAATTACTACTTTTAAAGAAATGGCTAATGATTTGGAGGGTAGTTTAGGATATACCGTAATTAAACATGCACTTAATTCGGCAGGAATTGGGCGTTATACTGAACATCAATTAGATATGGTACGACTTGGTATTGGTCTTTACGGTGTAGATGTGAATGGTTTCAATCAAGAAAGACTTAGACCTGTGAGTCGTTTAGTTACTTCTATATCTCAAATTAAACATATCAAAAAAGGTGAAACTGTAGGTTATGGGCGTAAAGGAATTGCTCATCAAGACATGCAAATAGCAACTATTGATATTGGTTATGCCGATGGTTTCGACCGAAGATTTAGCGGTGGAGTAGGTCAAGTAAAAGTGGCAGATACTATAGTGCCAATAATCGGAAATGTCTGTATGGATATGTCCATGATTGATGTGACAGATTTGAATGTTCAAGTAGGTGATGAGGTCGTGATTTTTGGGAACGATCCTCATATCATTGATCTAGCAAAATCTATAGGAACAATACCGTATGAAATTCTTACCAATGTTTCACAACGCGTAAAGAGAGTTTATCACTCTGAATAAAAAAAGAGATTACCTTAACTAAGGTAATCTCTTTTTTTATGAGTTTAAATCGTTAAATTATCTGATCCCCATTCCTCTAACAAGCTTGATACTCGCTCTGATTGGAGATGAAATATTTCCAGCTTTATCTTTTACTTTTACATAAATATAGCGCATTCCATCTTCCTCACCGCTTAGTTGCCATTCATGTCTGTCATGAAGTCTTCTCCAATGTGCTTGTTGGAAAGACGGAGTATTACTAATCATTATGTATTCAACATCTGTTTCGGTATTGATTTCTAAAGTGACCATTTTATTGATGTGAGTTGTTTGATTAGCTCCCCCATCAATCAATACATTAATGTATTGTGGTGCTTTGGTGTCTACAATGATATTATCAGAACAAATTGTAGATTCATTTCCTGCTTCATCTTTGAATTTTACAAATACAGTTTTTTCACCATCTTCACCTTTCAGTTGAAAATCCATAGATGTTCTGTATGGCAACCACTCAGCATCGCTAAAATTCTCATCTGTAGAAACCATAACATAGTCCGCTTGACGAGCAGATAGTTGTAAGTCCACGAATTTATTTTGCTGAAGCGTATATAATTCTCCATTATTGATTTGAACATGACAGTCAAATGGTGCTTTTCTATCTACATAAATCTCATCAGAAGAAATTTGAGAGACATTTCCCGCTGCATCTCTAGATTTTACATAAATCTTTCTGACTCCATCATTTCCGTCTTCAAGTTGCCAGTCAAGATAGTCATCTTTGATCGCTCTCCACTTTACCCCATGAAAAGAAGGTGTGTTACTTAACATGAAATACTTACCACCAGGGCAAGAAATAATTACTCCTATTTCAAGGCTTTGCTTACCATTAATATATTTAGAATCAGTATCAAATTCTACAGTAGGAGTTTCGGGTTTAGTAGTATCCAAAGTTACAGACCCAGAGTAAATAGGAGATACGTTTTTATCGATATCAGCAATTTGAACATATACCGTTTTTAGACCGTCACCTTTAGTTATTGTCCAAACAAATTCGTTTGTATAACCTACCCAATGACTATCTCGCATATCTTCATAATTAGATGCTCTAATCTTCTTCGGGATAAGGTTTTTAGGGGTTTTTACATATATTTTAATGTCTTCTGATCTTGTATATCGTCCTTCGCCTACTCTTATTCTAGTACCCTCAAAAGCTGTTTGGGCAAATAGGGCTCCATGAATGAGAAAAAGTATCGTTGTTAAGATAGCCGATTTCATATTTGGTTTTAGTTTTAGTAAAAAGATGGCACTATTTTAGCCTAGTTCCCACAAAAATAATGATCTCATCTAAAATTTTATCACTATTATAATATTTACTTACTCAATATATTAAATGTTTTAACGTTTAATCTATTGTAAATATTCTGAAATATTCTCCATTTTTACTGAGATTGATAGGAAAGATTTATATTTGGGACTTGATTTTACATTACAGCTTAGTTAGAAAACCATGAGAATACTTAAGATTGTATTCATTGCATTATTAATTAAACTATCTTTTTTGACTGTTGTTGCACAAGAGATTCAATCTGGAATGTCTTATACAATGGCGAAGCTTTCTCAGGAACCTGTGAAGGTTATAGGCGAAGTGTGGCCTGAGAATTCAAGAGAAGTTGGTGATACTACTTTTACTATTTATTCTGGAGCATCTGTTGATTTTAAAACATATTTTGTCAACGGAATGCAATATGATAATATCTTCAATCCGAACCCAACAGGGATGTACATCAATGGAAAGGAATTCCTTTTCTATTGTAGTATGGAGAAATCTATCCGACTAAACTATAACAATATCTTGGAAGCAAAGGAATTTGAATTCCTTGGTAAAAGATATTTGATGGTAGTAAGTTTTCGTGAAGATTGTTTGGGAGATAACTGTAGATATCGTTGTTATAATTTGTTTGATATCAGTAATGAAAGAAGAGTGTTTCAAACTTCTTTCTCTAGTGTGTTTCAAGGAATTGATTCATTTGGAGAATTTAATAACGATGGTAAGTTAGATTTTCTAAGGGTTGCATTAAAGCCTTCACAAGATGCTGTTGAAGGTTCAGATATAGATCATTACCTGATAACAGCTTATACTGCTGGGAAATCATCTCCAAAACAGTTGACAGACCAAGGCCATTCTTACTATCTATATGTGAATGGTGACTATGAAGTCTATGATTTTATGATCAACCAAGCTTATTGGTTCTTCGAAGTTCGAGACAGTAAGGGAGAAATTGCAAAACCGACAAAGTATTTTGCTGAATATATTTCCTTTGATCCATTGTATCAATATCTATATAATCCCGACGGAGTGCGTATAGAGAAAAATAATTGGTCAATTAAGCTGGTTAGTTTAGGAGACTTAGAGGCCGCTCAAGAATATTGTAGAGAAATTCAAGAAAAAGAATTTGAAGATGTCTACATTATGATTGACCAATATAGTGGTGACATAACGTTTCAAGTATTCGTAGGTAACTTCATTTCTAAAGATGGTGCTGAACGAGAAGCTGGAAAATTAACAACCGCAGGCATCGATGGTGATTTATTTGACCTGAGGCGTAAATATTAATTCAATAAACTTTCTTGATTCTTCTTATTATAAAGACTTATAGTAAGAAGAATCTTATTTTTTAAATCATTTGGTATACTAAGATTGAAATACTAATGAGAAAATTTCTTATTTCAACACTACTTTTATTAACGATTCATCTTTCATATGCTCAAACTACAATTGAGCGCTTTCTTTACCTCTCAGATTCTTTAGTAGCTGAAGGAGGATTAGAGCAAGCTTTGATTATGCTTGATCAAGCAGAACGTCAAGATGCTAAAAACCCTGAGGTAGATTATAAGCGAGCAGGGATTTATCTTACTAAAAATAAAAAAGAAGAGGCAATAGCCCTCTTTGAAAAGTCATTGACTAAAGATCCCTTATTCTCTCCATCATATGAGCAACTAGCAAATATTTATATTGGAGAAGAAAAGAATGCAGAAGCTATTCTTGTATATGAAAAGGCTTTAAATAACTTTAGTGATCCCGCAGAGAAATTATTGTTTCAGCTTCAGATAATTGAATTGTATATCTCAGAAGCTAGGTTACAAGAAGCTTTTGCTCACGTGAAGGAAGTAAAAGCAATAATGGGAGAGTCTTTTGATATAAATTATTATGAAGCTAGATATTACAATCATATGGGAGATTATGATTTGGCGGAAGAAAAAATGCTAGCAATCATAAATGAAATTGATCCATCTCCAGGAAATGAAAAGTTTTTCTATGAACTAGCTTTTGCTCAACTTCATCTTGGAAAGTATAATGAGATGAAGCAATACTTGAAAGTAGCCAACACTCCTGAGTTTGCTTATAATCTTGAAATGTTTAGGCCTGAGTATTATTTCAATATGGCTAATGCATACTTTACAATTATGGATTATGAAGCTTGTGAGGAGAGTATTAATAAGTGTTTGGGTATAAATCCTAAGTTTACTCAAGCTTATGAGTTAAAGAAGAAACTTTTAGGAATCAGAGCGAATAAAAGCACTGTAATTGAAGTTAAGACGAAGCAATTAGAAACAATTTCAGAACCTCAACGCAAAACAGCTGCTCTAATGGATTTAGCTTTAATGAATTATAAAGCTAAAGAATATGAAATGGCACTGATGCATATTAATGAATTACTTTCTATTCCGATTAATATTAGAAATGTAAAAGCTTATTACTTGAAAGCAATTTGTGAGTTTAAATATTCTGATGAGGAAATGGGAGAGGCTTACGATATTTTAACTAAGCTGATATATAACCCTAAGACTCCAGCAATACAGAAGACACGTTTTGCATTGATTGTTGGACGAACACTAAATAAAGGAAAGTACTTTAAAGAATCTGCTGAATTCTTGAGAATGGCAAATATTGGAGAGTTCAAAGAAATAGCAGCTTATGAATACGAGGAGATGCTTAAACATAAAGCAATTGTCGAATTTGAGAGCATGAAAAAATAATCAAAATTAAAGGGATCTAAATTTAGATCCCTTTTTTATTTTTATCAGAATTAATTACTAGTCTTTAAGAAGTCCTCTTGAAATTACTATTTTTTGAATTTCTGATGTTCCTTCATAAATCTGAGTGATTTTTGCATCTCTCATCAAACGTTCTACATGGTATTCTTTTACGTATCCATAACCACCATGAATTTGAACGGCTTCGGTAGTTACTTCCATCGCTACTTCAGAAGCATAAAGTTTTGCCATTGCTGATGCATGAGAATAATCTTTGCCTTGATCCTTCAACCATGCAGCTTTATAAACTAACATTCTAGCAGCTTCAATTTTAGTCTCCATATCAGCAAGCTTGAATGCAATAGCTTGATGTTCGCAGATTGCTTTCCCAAAAGTTTTTCTTTCTTTAGAATATTTTACTGCAAACTCTAAAGCACCAGCTGCAATACCTAGAGCTTGAGCAGCAATCCCAATTCTACCTCCATTTAGTGTTCCCATAGCAAACTTGAACCCGAAACCATCTTCTCCAACGCGGTTTGCTTTAGGTACTTTTACATCTGTAAAACTCAAGGCATGTGTATCAGAAGCTCTAATACCCATTTTGTCTTCTTTTTTTCCGACTACAAAGCCTTCCATTCCACGCTCAACGATCAAACAGTTGATTCCTCTATGTCCTTTTGAACGGTCTGTTTGAGCAATAACAAGGTAAACACTTGCAGAACTACCATTTGTAATCCAGTTTTTATTACCATTCAATAAGTAATAATCTCCCATGTCAATGGCCTCTGTGTGTTGCGATGTTGCATCACTACCGGCTTCTGGTTCTGAAAGACAGAATGCACCAATTTGTTCTCCTGTAGCTAGTTTTGTGAGATATTTCTGTTTTTGTTCTTCAGAGCCATACTTTTCAAGGCCCCAAGCTACCAAAGAGTTATTTACAGACATGAGAACAGAGGATGACGCATCTACTTTAGAGATTTCCTCCATTGCTAGTACGTATGATAGTGTATCCATTCCACTTCCGTTGTAGTCTGGAGAAATCATCATACCTAAAAATCCTAATTCACCCATTTTCTGGATTAAGGCAGGGTTATTTTGTTGAGCATTATCTCGTTCAATGATTCCTGGCAATAAGTCATTTTGAGCAAAGTCACGAGCAGCTTCTTGAACAGCTAAGTGTTCTTCAGTCAGTTGAAAGTTCATAGTGCAAAAATTTAGTGTTGTTTTTGGTAATCATATTGTGTTTGATTTATACGTAAAGTATAAATCTGTGTTTTTATCAATTATAGCTCACAAACGGAGTCTTTATACTAAAAATAGGTATAATAAAATCTAAAAAACATATAAATGTAATAATTACATTTGTATATAAAAAGAACTAAGTCTTAAACAGTATGTTGGCTGGATACCCAAAAAATTTCAGGTAAAAAGGAAAAAGCTAATGGACTTAACTCTATCAGCTTAGAAGGTTCTAAATAGATCTTATTTGAATGCTGTAATTCTTCCAAGTCTCTTTTTTCTAAGATGATATTCTTTTGCTCAATTAATTGCTGACTTTTTAATAGTGCAATCATAGCTGTAGAATCACTAAAACTGAGGTTAGCTTGTTGCTTCCCAATCTGAATTACATATTCTTCTTTAAATGATAATGTAGGGTGACTAGCTTCTTGGACAGACAATTCGTATAGTTTTTTTAGAATAGCCAATGCTGAAATAGGAAGTTGACTTAAAATTCTACAATAATAGTCATGAATTTTGCAGGTGTTCTGATAGTCTACAGCATTGATAAATAGGTGAGACCAAACTAATTGATGATTAGGGTCTGAGATATATTTGCATGAATCAAGAAACAGGTAAAGAAAGCTAGGGCTGATTTTTTTTAGGTGAAGTTTTCTTTCATTAATTATTTCTAAAGAATTCTTAAGAATATGTAACTGGTTTGTTGCTTTCCACGTTTGATTCTTAGAAATATCGAATGAAAATTCGTTATCAGTTAATTGTGAAAGTAAGTTAGTGATTTGCTGTTTGACATTCATAAGGTGAATCATGCTTAGGACTAAAAATTATCTCAACCTTAAAACATTAAAGCTATGTTCGAAATATTTGGTTTAATATCTGGTGTATTATTAATATTCTTAGCTTCAAATTTTCAATGTAAAAATAGATCGAAAAAGGCTTTAAAACCTATTCCTGTAAGAGTGAGATCTAACAATCGACCATAATTTACTTGATCTACTGTATAAAACAATATTTATATGTCGAATATTTAAATAATTCAATTTTGTACAGTAGAATCTAGCTTTCTAAAATATTAATTTTACTTTATTGTATATATATGATAATCAACAATAAGTTTCTGTATAGAAACATTATTGTTGTTTTTTTTATTGAAATTTTTTAACTTCCATTAATAAGATTTTTATTTTATCCTATCTTTTAATGAAAACTATTGCCAGTACTATGCATCCTATGACTTATACCTCGAACTTAGTTAGAGGTAAAAAGATCAGTCTGCGCAATTTACAACCTATCTTTGACTGTTGATTTAGTTTTAATCTTTTCAACTATTCTACCCCCTTATTTTTTTAGTATTATCTATCTATTAAGACTTTTAATAGAATAGCTCTTCTATTTTTTTGATTAAGGTGCTTACTTTAATTTTCGGAAAGAAAGTTAAAGCTGGGTTTAAATTGCCTTTTTCTAAAACATCTTTTTACTCAAATTAACTAAGAACATGAAACTGAGAAAGTTTTTATACATCATCTCTTTACTATCTATTTCAATTGTAGGTTGTGAAAAGCAATCTGAAGAAGAACAAAGTTCAAGTGAAAGGAGAGGAGGTTCTCCAAAAATGTACCTGACAGGAAGCTCAAGTGATGTCCAAACAAATTCAAAATTTGGTATTGCTTTAATGGGGGGAGCAGATGCAAATACCATCGCCGAACAACGTGCATTCGAGTTTTTGGTTGATCAATCAAATGGTGGTGATGTTGTTGTGTTACGTTCATCTGGTACAGATGGCTACAACAGCTTCATATATAATGATATTGGAGGCGTGAACTCTGTGAGAACTTTTGTCATCACTAAAAGAAGTCAAGCAAGTCATAGTTCTTTGATCACAGCAGTCAACAATGCTGAAATTATTTTTATGACTGGTGGTAACCAAGATGATTATGTGTCTTATTGGAAAGACACAGATCTAGAAACAGCTATTAATAACGCTGTAAACTTCAATGGTGCTTCTATAGGGGGTACAAGTGCTGGACTTGCTATTTTGGGTGAATTGTATTATTCAGCAGCAAATGGTACTGTCTATTCAGATGAAGCATTAGATGACCCTTATGATACTTACATGGCAGGTTTGGGAGATCGTTTTCTTGATGTAGATTACATGGATAATGTGATTACTGACACACACTACAACGAAAGAGATCGTCAAGGACGTCATTTTACTTTTATGGCTAGAATGGTGAAAGACTTTGGCGTTTCAGCATCTAACATTAAAGGTATTGGCGTTGATGAAGCAACTTCGGTTACAGTTGATCACAATGGTTATGCTAAAGTTTATGGAAGTGGAGATGCTTATTTCTTACGAGGTCAAGGAAAAACACCTGAAACGTGTAAGTCAGGAACAAGATTGACTTGGAATGATGGAGGACAAGCTGTAAAAGCAAATGTGTTGAGAGGTACAAACTCGGGTTCTAATGAATTTGATATGGTTAATTGGTCAACCAATGATGGTTCTGTAGAATATTGGAGTGCGAATAATGGTAATTTTGTGAGGAACTAATCAACTCACTCCTTAAAAAGAAGCCTTATCAGTTTAACTGATAAGGCTTTTATTATTTTGTTGTAATGATAAATGTAATCCGTCCTGATGTTGTGCTGTTTACATCAGCATCTTGGTCTGTTGGTTCAAAGAGTAATTGATAAACAGCCTCTTTGTATTTCTGCTCAGTAGATTTAGAAACAGTACTGGTTACTGTTTTAACACTGATTACTTCGCCTACATCATCAATTGTAATATCAAAGATTACTTTTCCTGTTTCTGAAGAAGAATCGGATACTTTGGGTTTATCCATCCACATCCAACCAGGCATATCAAGGTTTGAACCACCTTTTCCTCCACTAGAATTTAAAAGTGCATCAGCATTAATTTCACCTTTTTCATTCCCTTGATCACCTGTAGCTCCTTCTACATTACCCTGATTTACATTTTCTTTAGAATTTTCACCTTCTTTATTTCCACTGCTAGAAGGAACTAAAAGAGAATTTTCATCAACAGTAGGGCTTGTTTCCTCTTGAGATGGCTGTTCTGTTTGAACATTTTCACTTGCAGATTCTTCAGTAATAATATCATCGCTTGCCGTGACATCACTTTCAGAATTTTCTACATTTTCTGAAATTAATTCCTCTTGCGCTACTTCTTCATTTTCTGCTGCATCATCTTGAGTAATTTGTTCAGATTCTTCAAACTCTTCCATCGCTTCTTGAAGCTCTTCGTCACTTAATTCATCTGATTCGCTTTCCTCATTTTCCAATGTTTCTGAGGGAGTTTCATCCTTTGAGTTTTGTGTAAGACCTTCTCCAGTATCATCTACTCCAAAATTCATTTCAATCCCAAGTTCTTGTTCTTGGTTTTGAATTGTTGAATGAATCATAGTATAAGCTAATGCAACTATAAATCCGATGTGAAGTATGCTTGCTAAAACAAAAGCGATAGCTCGATTTCTCTTATACTGTTTTTGATTATCATTTGCCATACTATTATTGTTTTTGAGTGGCAACTGAAACTTTAGCATTTAGCTTTGATGCAGTACTTGCAACTTTTACTAAATATTCAACAGGGACATCTTTATCTACAAATAAGGTAACACTTCCATTTTTAGATGGTAGAATTTCTTTTAGCTTATCCTCAATTCTAGATTCAGCTGTCGGGACTTCGTTGACGTAGTACTGAAGATCTTTTGTAATTGTAACCTTTACTTTTGTTACTTCTTTCTGACTATTTGCACTCTTTGGTAAAGAGATTGGAAGTCCAGTTGGAGTTGCAAAGTTTGAAGTCAGCATAAAGAAGATAAGAAGAAGGAATACAATATCCGTCATAGAAGACATGTTGAATGACGGGTCAATTTTATTTTTTGCTTGTATCGCCATAGTATCTTCTATAAATTTATACTCTTTCTGCTTTTTTAGGATTTGGTTGTTGTAGTAGATCGATGAATTCGATACTTGTCACCTCCATTTGGTGTACAACTTCAGCGACCTGTCTAACTAAGTAGTTATATGTGATGTAAGCTAAAATACCTACAATTAGTCCACCAGCTGTTGTAACCATTGCTTCATAGATACCTGTAGAAAGTAATTGGGCATCTACAGCACCTTGTTCAATACCTGCAAGTGATCTGAATGCGGTAATCATACCAATTACAGTTCCTAAGAAACCAATCATTGGAGCAGCCCCAGAAATCGTACCCAGAACTCCAACATGTTTTTCTAAGTTGTAAAGTTCAATCTTACCTACATTTTCAATGGCAACTTCTATGTTTTTTAGTGGAGAACCAATGTGTTTTACACCTGCTTTAAGCATTTTAGCCATTGGAGTACCATCTTCATTACAAAGGTCTATAGCTCTTTGCATATCTCCTTGTAACACCGCTGATTTTACATTTTTAAGCAACTCTTTTGGTGATTTTTTAGCTTTTTTGATCGTTAAATATCTTTCAATAAATACAAAAGTACCCCAGAAACAAAGTATCAAAAGTACGATCATTGTTACACCACCTTTCATCACCAAGTCTAATGCAGACTGGTCTGGTACAACTGCTTGTGTGATTTCTAAAAGTTTCATTTCTATTGATTGTCAGTAGGATAAAATAAACCGCAAACCAAACAATATTGATTTGCGGTTCCATAAAGATTATTTAGTAATTAGTTTTTCCAAACCCAACTTCCTGGGAATGATGAATTCACTTTTTCTTGAAGTGATTTGGCTTCTGATTTATTGTTAAACCCATCTAAAGCCACTCTGTATTTTGTAGGAGTACGAATGATTTGTGCATTAGTATATCCATCTTTTTTAAAACCTCTTACACTTTTCTTAGCATTTTCAAGGTTTGAGAATGAAGATACAATGACATAATACTGCCCTGTTTTTTCTTCTAAAACTCCAGCATATGAAGTTTTTGATTTAGTGGTTTTAGAAGTAGTTGTTGCTTTTTTAACAGGCTTCTCTTCGACTTTAGTCTCTTCTACAACAGGTGTTGAAACATTCTCTTCTAAATCGACAGGTCCGCTTAATTCTTCTTCTTGTATGATATCAGTATTTGCTTCCTCTACTTTATCAGTTACTTTTTCCTCTTCTTGAGCTACTGTTTGTGTAGTAGAAGAATCTTGAGTCATAAAATAATATGCTCCACCACCTCCAACAACTACAAGAATTAGACCTACTAATAATAGCGCTTTTAGTGTCGTATTTCCTTTGTTAGCAGAGGAATCATCATCTTCTTGATCATCAATTATTGGTGATGCATTTATTTTAGGCAGTCCAAAACTTTCAGGATTAATATTTACTTCATCAAATTGATTGAATGAAATCAGTCCATTATCTTTTGTGAAATAACCTAAACCTTCGATTTCTGCAATTCCTTCAGCATTCAATGTTTGCTTTATTGTACTTACATAAAGCTGAACTTCAGTTGCAATATCTATTTCGTCTTCTCCTGTTTTCTTTTCAATGTAAGAAGCTATAGAGTGGTTAACCTGTTCTTGAAAGTCCTCTTCAAAAATAATAGCTTCATCTGGTGGAGATATTAAATTCCCTGAATCGCTCATATCAGCATTATGTGATGTAGAACGAAATGTTCCTAATTGTGGAATTACGGCTATCTTATTTTCTTCTAGCTGCTGTTTTATATACTTATGGACTTTCATTTCTTGTGAATTTACCCCGAAAAAAGTTTATTGTTATGTAAATAATAAGGATGACTAAAATAACATTTAGGCCTTCTAAATACCAAAATAAGCGTATTCTTCAGTGAATTAATAAAATTTTTAATCAAAAAATATTTAAAATTTTATATTTCTCTGACGATTAAAAATTTATACTAGCTCCTAACATGACGTTAAAACCTAACTGCTCATAATTATAGAAATATTCGTATTTCTGGCCTGTAATATTATTTAATTGAATATATGCTGCAAGCTGTTCATTCAATTGATAGTCTGTTCTTAGAAATAGATCAAAAATAGGGTCTAAAGTCACGGTGCTTTGATCTATATCTTTTGCCTTAATTCCTGTGTATAGGTAAGCTCCTGTTGCAAGAGTGAAGTTCTTTATTCCTTTATATTGAAGTTGGAAATTCCCTTCAAACTCTGGTCTGTGCCAAGCTTCACCAATATCTTCACCTACAGCATAACTATTATATTTAAAGTCAGCAGATGCTACGAGGTCTTTCTGAAGTTTTGAGTTAAGACCTATAGTGATATAAGTTACACCTGTGTTTTCATCTGAATAAAGAATGTCAAAGGTATTTTGAGAATCAGGGTTGTTTAAATAGAATCCCATATTTTTGAAAAGCCCATAACCCAATCCTAGTCTAAAGTTTGAATGCTGCCAAGGTGAAAAGTTAGTCCCAATTTCAGCTTGTAAGACTTTATTCTCATTGATGACATTTACATTATTGTGTATAAATGGATTAAAGTTAGAAACAGTTCTAAGGTTAATTTCATTTAGATCACCCTCAATTTTTCCATCAAAAAAGACTTGTTCATTCAATTGATATTTGGCAGAAATATCTGGGTAGATGTTGAAGGTACGAACTTGGCTGAGTGTATCCATGTCATAAACAATTCGTCCTCCAATGTGGTAAGACAGTTGTTTACTTTCTTTTTCAAAAGCCAAAGAAGCTCTTACATATCCTTTATTTCTATCCCAACTTTCATTTTTGAAATTATTGATGTTGAAATCTACTCCACCGACTACTTTACTATCTTTTGAGAGTTTATATCCTCCATACAACCCCAAATTCATGTAGAGTTCTTCACTATTGTACTGATCACTTAATGAGAACAGATCAATAGAAGGGATTACTTGCCATTCATCTTTTGCAGAATTAAGTTCATAGCTAGCAGAGAAGTCAAAATGGTTGTATGATTGCTTGATATCATCCTTGTTTACATTCGCTAACTCCTCGTCAGATAAACCATAGAAATGAACAGTTCTTTGGTTGTAAGAAGTATTTACTTTAAGAAGATCATTCCCGAAGTAAATATTTCCGAATGCTCCAATTGAGTTTCTATTACCACTTGATAAGCTACCTTCTACAGGTCCTTGGTATAAGCCATTGTGTAAAAACTGACCTCCTACTTGAACATTTTCATTCAAGTATTGCTGATAGAAAATATCTGCTTTTGTAGCTAAGGGAAATCCTAAACCTACCTCAGCTCTTCCTCCATCAGCATTGAAGCTGCTAATTTCTGGAGTTATGGTATAAGCTTGTTGTTCTACCGCAAGAGGTTGTAGGCTTATAGGCAATAATTTTAGTTCATATACTTGTGGCTTAGTTTCTTCAACTCTCTTTTTCTTAACCATTTTGTCCATTGGTTTTTGGACTTGAGGAAGAACTAAATCCGAAGACTTTTCAATGATAATTTCGGCATCATCCAATTGACTCCCTTGCTCTTGTGCAAATGCAAGCGAAGGAAACATGAATAAAGCAGAATAGATATATAGTTTATGAAATTTGGTTTTCATGTCAATAATGGTTGATCGTCCTTAATTTGAAGCTTCTTGTACATTCGTAGAGTCCATAGTTTCTACGGAAGTTTGCTGTTGGAGAGTGTCAGCTTCTATTTTTTTGGTTTTCTCTTCTAACCAGTCCAAACGTTCTTGAGCTTTTACTTTTACAGTTTCATCCGTACTGTACTCAGCAATTGACTTTAAGGTTGCTTTGGCTTGGAAGAAGTTCTCCAAGTCGATATAGTTTTCAGCAATTAATAAATATGCTTTATAAAGCCATTTTGTGTAAGACTCGTATTTTCTACGGATAGAAATTAATTCCTCAGTACTTTCTTCAAACTTTTCTTGTTCTCGGAGTGCTTGACCAATTAAGAATTGAGCCTCTGCACCATACATGTTTTCAGAAATGGTAGTTACTTTCTGCAATTGCTCGATGGCTTTTTGATGCTTATGCTGCTTAAGGTATGTTTTTCCAATATACAGTTCCGCTTCCATTGCATATCTATTTCCACCTTGTTCAATAAGTGCATTGGCGTAAGTGTCAGTAGCTACATAATCTTCAATGATAAAAGCGGTTTGCATCAATCCGCGATAAGCTAAAAGTTTATATCTTTTATTAGTTGTGATACGATTCAATTCTTTAAATGAATTGAAGGCTTTTGCATATTCGCCTAATCTTTGTTCTACCTCTGCAAGGTTTCTCAACGCTTTTTCTTTGAAGGTATTCGAGTTGATCGTCCTAAATGCACTTGCCGCATTGTTATAATCTTTCGTCAGTTTATAAGCTACTCCAAGTGTATAATTGGCTTCATCAAGTAGGGCAGAAGTTGGATTTTTTTCAATGAATTCATTCAACTTTGAAATTGCTTGAACATAGTTTTCATTGGCGAATGGTTTTTTGGCCTGTTCAAATTCTGCTTGTACAATTGCTAAACTTTCAGGGTTCGCTTTAGAAAAAATCTCTTTATAATTCTGCAGGTCATTCACTTTCATACCTGAACCATTGATATCTTCTAATTGACGAATAGCATTTTCAGCAAATTGACCAGAAGGTTCCTTTTCAATAAGTGCTTTAAAATTATCCGCGGCAGCTTTTAAATCACCAGCAGCTTTGTAAGCTAATGCTCTTTTGTTGTAAGCGTAAAGGTTTAGAGGGCTTTCAGGGTATTCTTCGATAAGTGTGCTAAAATATGAAGCAGCTCTTCCAAACTCATTTCTGTCAGAATACATTATACCCAATTGATACAATGATTTATCTCGGTAAACAGAGCTTTTGTAGGAATAAATAACTACCTCAAAATTCTCTTTAGCATCTTTGAAGTGGTCTGAGAAACGATTTGCAATCCCTTTTTGATAAGCGATATAATCAATCTCTGCGGAACCGTTGGAAATAGATAAGTCAAAAGTTTCTAAGGCTTTTTCATAATCTTTTTCAGCCAAATAACAGTCGGCTAATCTGACTAAAGCATCAGCTAAAGTAGCTCTAGTCGTTCCTTTCCCATTTCTTAAAAACTGTTTGAAATAAGTCTTTGCTTGTTCGTATTCTTTAGAGTTGAAATAAGAATAAGCTGTACCATAAAGAGCATCAGTAGATTTATCAGAACTTTTGCTAACTCTAGCGTAATTTTGAATTGCTTTAGAATACTCTTTGTTTGAAGCAAAAATTTCTCCCTTCCAGAAATAGGCTTCATTCTTCAGTTGTCTGTCATAAGGATACTCCAAAGATTTGCTCAGCATATGTAGTGCTTCAGATGTTTTACCATCATTGAAATCTTGAACAGCCTTATTAAATGCAATTTCTTGATAAGCTTCTTTAATCTGCTGATTCTTAGTTTTGATTTTTTCAATATGCTCTAAAGCCTTGTTATAATCTCCTGTGTTAAGGTAGGCTGTTGTAGAGATATTGTAAATATCTTGGAGGTGCTCACCTTCTTTGAAATTGCTAAAGTAATAATCGCAACTTGTGATTGCACTTTGGTAATCCTTTACATCCAAAGAAACTCTAGCCAAATAATAAGCTGCATTCTCTCGGATATTTTGATCATGCTCTAAGGTTCGAGCTTTATTAAAGGCAGCAATTGCCAATTGTTTATTTTTGATCGAGATATGAGCAATTCCTAAATAGTATGCCGCATTTTGTGCTAATTGGTCTTCACCATCTGCGGCTTTGTTTAGATTTGGAATAGCCTCAACTTCGTATCCTATTTTAAATTGAGAGTAGCCAAGTCTAAAGTATTGCTCGCGAGTTAACTTTGAAGATGAGTCTGCGTATTTTTTAAAAGATTCAGCAGCTTTCTCATAATCTTTTTTATGGAAATAGGCTTCGCCTAAAAGCAGGCTCTGAACACTTGTTAGCTCAGATTTATCTGTTAGAAATGTTATCGTTTTATTATATTCCTCTCTGTTGTTATAGATTTCAGGAATATGCTCATTACATTTTTCGGTATATTGTTTATCCTTTAAAGCTTTTTCGAAGTTCTTTAGAGCTTCGTCAAACTTTTTATTTTTTAGTGCAATAAAACCAGCATAATAATATGCTTGTAATTGATATGGATTATCGCTTTTCTTAAGTTTTTCAAAAATGTTTCTAGCTTCTTTATCCTTGCCGATCACAAAAGCGGAATAGGCTTTCATATAATCAGACTCAACTTTATGTTCAGAATAAATATCTAAACGGGGTTTAGCTTTAAGATATTTGGAAGCTTGGAAATAGTCCTCTTTTCCAAAAAGATTTTTTGCTAAATAGAAGTTAGCTTCTGCTTTCTTATTGTGAAAAGGATTATTCTCTATCCATTTCAATAATCCGGAAGAATCATCTAAGTTTTCATCATTTAGTTTGCAAACAGCTAGGTAGAAGTCTGCATTTATTTTTTTATCATTAAAAAGATCTTTTTCTATCGAAGAAAATTCTTTCTGGGCAAGAGCATATTTTTCATCTTCAAAATGAAGTACAGCTTCTTGATAAATTTGATTTTGGTTTTTATCTGATATTGATTGTTGTGCTAAGGCAGCGTTTGCAGAAACGGCTAGGAGACCTATCAGAAGTTTATGTTTCGCCATAGTTTTTCGGAAGTAAAAATGTATTTATTCAAATCTCACCTTGAATAATGGCATAAAGATGACACTTTAAATTACAAGCTAGGTGAAAAGGAATCGTTATTTAACAATTCTTATCTAATGAAATAATTTGGTTCAGATTGTCACTTGAAATTGCTAGATCAAGTATGCAAATAGCGTTTTCAATAACTAGACCAAAAAAAAGAGCTTACTTTTCTATGAGTAAGCTCTTTATAATATTTTGTGATTTTTTTTAAGCTTTTCGCTCAATTTCCTTTAGGTTATCCATTTTCTTCATTTCAAGGAATGAATAGATATCTCCTAAATGTTCTTTCACTTTTTGATTTCCAAATTCATAAACCTTATCAACCAATCCATCTAAGAAATCACGATCGTGAGATACAAGGATGATCGTTCCATCGAAGTCTTTTAGAGCTTGTTTTAAGATATCCTTGGTTTTCATATCCAAGTGGTTGGTAGGCTCATCAAGAATCAACAAGTTCACAGGCTCTAGCAAGAGTTTAATCATTGCTAAACGTGTTTTCTCTCCTCCAGAAAGGACTTTTACTTTCTTAGTAGATGCCTCGCCTCCAAACATAAATGCACCAAGAATATCCTTGATACTTGTACGGATATCCCCAACGGCTACATCATCAATTGTTTGGAATACGGTAAGGCTCTCATCCAATAAAGAAGCTTGGTTTTGGGCAAAATATCCAATCTGAACATTGTGTCCTGTGTTCAACTCACCTTCAAAGTCTATCTCACTCATGATGGCTTTCACAAGCGTAGATTTACCTTCTCCATTTCGACCGACAAAAGCTACTTTTTCACCTCTTTTGATCGCGAAGTGAGCATCTTTGAAGACTAAGTGATCTCCATAGCTTTTGGTTACTTCATTTACTACCACAGGGTAATCACCGGAACGAGGAGCAGGAGGGAACTTCAAGTTCAATGCTGAAGTATCTTCTTCATCTACTTCTACGAGTTGCAGTTTTTCTAACATTTTTACACGAGACTGCACTTGAAGGGTTTTCGAGTAGGTTCCTTTGAAACGCTCGATAAACTCTTTCGTCTCTGCAATCATTTTTTGCTGTTCTTCGTATTGCTTCTTTTGTTGTTCTCTACGTTCTTGACGCAATACCAAGTAATCAGAATACTTTGCTTTGTAATCGTAGATACGTCCCATCGTAACTTCAATGGTACGTGTTGTGATGTTATCTACAAAAGCTCTATCGTGTGAGATGACCACAACTGCTTTTCCACTATTGATCAAGAAATCTTCGAGCCATTGGATTGATTCAATATCAATGTGGTTGGTTGGCTCATCCAATAGAATAAGGTCAGGGTCTTGAAGAAGAATCTTTGCCAACTCGATACGCATACGCCATCCACCACTAAATTCTGAGGTAGCTCTGGTGAAGTCTGTACGTTCGAAACCCAATCCTATCAATACTTTTTCAACTTCTGCATCGTAGTTGATCTCTTCAATGGAATAGAACTTTTCACTAAGTGTAGAAACCTTTTCAATCAATTTCATATACTCATCCGATTCGTAATCGGTACGAGTTTCTAATTCTTTATTGATCGAATTGATCTCTTCTTCCATTTTATGGATGTGTGCAAAGGCTTGAGAAGTCTCCTCGAAAACGGTACGATTATCTTCTGTAAGCAAGTGCTGAGGTAAGTATGCAATCACTTTATCTTTCGGACAACTTATTCGTCCTGATGAAGGCGATTGAACTCCTGCCATAATCTTCATCAATGTTGATTTACCTGCTCCATTTTTTCCCATAAGAGCAATACGGTCTTTTTCATTGATGACAAATGAAATATTCTCAAATAGTGTATTCCCACTAAAGCTAACGCCTAATCCTTCTACTGAAATCATGCTTCTTTCTACTGATAAACTACAAAAGTAAGGATCTCTTTTGGAAGTTCATGAACATCGAAAGGAAAATCAACTTTCAGAATATGAATGAATATCATTTGTACATATCATATTATTATATTTAACAGAATGCGAAACGATATAAATATTTGCTAACAACTTCCAATCATATTAGAACTAGAAAAATCTATTAATGTGTTCTAACGATAAAATACTTCATTTTATCATGATAAAATATAATCAAACAGAGTAGGGGTTTGTAATAATTGAAACTACTTAAGAATAGAAACTGATAATAGACACATATAAAGAAATGGATCAGATTAGGGAAAAATATAATTACGTTTTAATATATTTTTTTGACAGAATAACGGCTTATCTGACAGTTTGCATTTTTATTCTATTCTGTAGGAGCTGTATTAAATACTTTTGTGCTATGATATTGACACCATTACAACAAAAGCCTATTCATGATACTCTCAAAATTTTCTTACTTACCGTTTTCTTGAGTCTGATATTTTACCCGAACACTGTGTCTGCTCAGAAAACCCTTGAAAAGACAAATTGGGAAGTCGCAAAAGTTAAAGAAGGAATTCAGATTGAATACCGTTGGCTCACATTAGAGGATGGATTCAAGACAAGAGAGTTGAAAGTGAGTTTAGAAACACAAGCTAGCATCGTTGAACTTATATATTGTCTGAGTGATGTTACTGAGCTTAGAAATTGGAAAATAGGTTCAAAAGAAACTGATGTATTAGCCTCAGATCATGAAAAATGGATTTTGTATAGCGTTTATAATATTCCGTTTCCCTTTAATCAGCAAGATCTAATAACATCCTATACAATTGAAGAGAAGTCAAATACTTTTACAAGGATAGAGGGTAATGCTAGTCCAAAATATTTGGCTGAGAAGAAAGGAATTATTCGACAACAAAAATATCATGAAGTATGGCAATTGAAAGAAGAATCATTGGCTAAAACTTCTGTAGTTTTTACTTCTATAGCTCCAACAGATCCTTTATTGCCTCGCTTTATTCAAGACCGATTTATTCAACCGATTTTAATTTCATCTTTTTCAAAACTACGTGAAAGAGCCGAATTAAAGTACAAAGAGGATAAAGTGCTGGAAAGTATCTATGCGGAATTAATCGACTAACAAATAATCTATAAATCATGAAACAGATATACCACCAAACTTACACTGTCATTACTGGAGCAAGTCAAGGATTAGGGAAGGCTTTAGCTTACAAGTGTGCACAATACCATCGGAATTTGATACTTATTTCACTACCAAATGAAGGAATTGAAAGTCTAGGCAAAGCGATTAAATCAACCCATAAAGTGAATGTCAAAACGTATGAATTAGATTTAGTGAAAGAAGAGTTACTGAATGAGTTGATCAGGTCGATAAGTGAAAGTTATAAGGTTGATATGCTCATTAATAATGCTGGGGTTGGAGGAACAAAGCGATTTTCTGATGCAACAGAAAAGTATATCGATAATATAATTTCAATAAACATTCGTGCCTTAGTTATCTTAACAAGAGGATTTTTACCACTCTTGGAGCAAAATCAGAAGGCTTATATTTTGAATATTTCGAGTTTAGCTTCTTTTGGGGCGATGCCCTTCAAAACAATTTACCCTGCCTCAAAAGCTTTTGTGCGGTCTTTTTCTGTGGGTCTGGCTACCGAATTGGAAGATAAAAATATTCAAGTAAGTGTAGCATATCCTGGAGGAATGCCTACAAACAAAGAAGTAACAGATCGAATAAATACTCATAATGATTTTGTGAAATCAACGATACTTAGTGCGGAAGAGGTTGCAGAGATTTGTATGCGAGAAGTCTTTGAAGGAAAAACAGAAATAATACCTGGAGCAATGAGTAAATTGAGTCGATTATTTTTTATGTTTTGTCCATCTTTTCTTAGACTTAAAATGTTTAAGAAAAACGTTTTAAGAGAAATTCAACAACAAGAAATTTCTAATTATGCTTCATAAAAAACAAAGAGTTTTAGTGACTGGTGCCAATGGATTTCTTGGTGCTAACATTATTCAACAGTTACAAGATATGGAGCAATATCAAGCTGTTGCTATGGTTCGAAAAGGCTGTAATATGTTGGCTTTAGATGGACTGGCTTTTGAAATTTATGAAGGAGAAATTACCAGTTTAAAAGATTTAGAAAGCATCATCTCTACCTGTGATTTCGTGATTCATGTAGCAGCTCTTACAAAGCCAAATGAAAATGATTTCTCAGTATATCAAAAAATAAATGTTGAGACGACTTCTAACATTATAAATTTATGTCTGAAATATAAAGTCAAGAGGCTAGTTTTTGTAAGTACTGCAAACTGTTTTACAAATGGAAGTTTAGATCAACCCGGTGATGAAGCCAAAGGGTTTATGAGTTGGCTCAAAAGTTCAAACTATGCTTATAGTAAACACCTTGCCCAAGAGAATGTATTAAATGCTGTAAGAGATGACAACTTGGATGCAACGATAGTAGCACCAACATTTATGATTGGAGAAAGAGATGCAGGTCCTTCTAGCGGTGTATTATTATTGTATGGTTTAAAAAAGTCAATCGTATTTTATCCTCCTGGAGGTAAAAGTTTTGTTTCAGTAACTGAAGTTGCAAAATCTTCCATAAAAGCACTGAAAGTAGGTAAAGCAGGAGAAAGCTATCTTCTTTCTGGAAAAAATTTAACTTATCACTCTTTCTTCAAGGAAATAGGGGCGTTATCAGGGGAAAAGAAGCTAATGATACCTATTCCTAGATTTCTCTTTGTTTTTCTGATGCTAATGGCAAATGCTTTTGAAGCTCTCACGAATAAAAGAACCGTTTTTAACTCATCTAATATCAAGTTACTTTTTCTTGATAACTATTTCTCAAATGAGAAAGCAAAGAAAGCTTTAGGAATGAAGGATACAGACTTGAGTGTTAGTCTAAAAGAAGGAATCAGTTGGTATAAGAGAAATTCATATGTATGATATTTAAAAGTCCTTTTCTTGTACGGCTAGTCGTTGTTTTCCTCCTTCATCTAATTGTTAAAGGCTTTGATGAGACTTTTGAAATTGGAACAGAATTAACCCTGAGGGGTATTTTGTATTCCACCTATGCCATTTCTTATTGGATGGTTGTGTGGTATGTAGTTGAGTTTTTAAATCGCCAATTCAAAATTAAAAATCTTACCTCTAAGGCTTTCATGAATTGGGGTATGGCCTTATTTTTTGGGGCTATCTATGACCGCATTTATTATTATGCAGATACCTATTTTTATCAAAATCATGAAACATGGTCAGGAATGGAGCACTTTAATCCAATTCTAACTATAGCTCTATCTATTTTTTACATGTTGGTTTACGGGATTAGTGAGGTAATTCATAAAGATAATTTGTTGAGAGAAGAACAGCTCAGAGTAAAAGAACTTGAAAAGCAAAATATTGAAAATCAGTTTTTAGCCTTAAAAAGACAAATCGAACCACATTTCTTATTCAATAGTTTAAGCGTTTTATCAGGTTTAGTTTATACAGATCAAGATTTAGCTTCGGAATTTATTGTCAAGTTATCTAAGATTCTACGTTATATCATCGAACAGAATGAAAAGACCTTAGTCTTACTTGAAGATGAAATACAGGTTGTAAATGATTATTTCTTTTTGTTAGAAACAAGATTTAAAAAGTCCATTGAATTGGATATCCAGTTACAGCAAAATACGCTAATGAAGTTCTATGTTTCTCCAACTGCAATTCAAGGTCTAATTGAAAATGCAGTTAAACATAATCGAATGAGTGAAACAAATCCCCTTAGAGTAGTAGTACTAGAGAATACTGAAAATATAATCGTACGTAACAAACTTAATCGAAAGGACTACCAAATTAATTCTACAAAAGAAGGTCTAAAAAACTTGAAGCAGAAGTATCATCTTTTGGCAAAACGAGAAGTTCAAGTGATTGAAGAAGAGAATATGTTTACAGTCAAAATCCCTTTACTATCAAAGCAAGTTTATGAACGTTTTAATCATTGAAGATGAGTTTCATACTTCTGAAAGGTTAAGTCATCTGATACAATCTTACGATTCCTCCATTCAAATTTTGCAAAAGCTTTCTTCTGTTTCTGAAAGTATAAAGTGGCTGAGTTCGCATAAATCTCCTGATCTCATCTTTCAAGATATCGAACTCAGCGATGGAAATTGTTTTGATATTTACCAATCTGTAGAAGTAAAAGTACCAATTGTATTTACAACTGCTTTTAGCGAATACGCTCTTAAAGCTTTTCAGCTTAATAGTATTGATTATATCGTAAAGCCTTACGATGCTACTGATATAAAAAGAGTTTTGGATAAATATTCATCTATGAAAGCAGCTTTTGCACCACTCGATCAGGGTATGCTAAAAGATATGCTGATGGAGAAAACTCCGACTGTAAAAAATAGGTTCTTAGTGAGAATTGGAGATCAGTATAAAACTGTAGCTGTAGAAGAAATTAGTTTTATTCGATATGAAGAGGGAGTGAATTTTATTTATCTATTCAACAATGAGAAATACCCAATAGATAATTCATTAACCGAACTGGAGAGTCAGTTAAATCAGTCTTTGTTTTTTAGAATTAATCGGAAATATATCATCAATATAAATGCTATTAAGAAAATTGATAACTGGTTCAATAGCCGTATTAAATTAGAATTAGCACCCAATCCAAATGATGATATCATAATCAGTCGAGAAAGAATGAAAAACTTTAAAAAGTGGCTTGATACCTAATTGATGATTAGTATTTATTTAGCAGACTACACTCCATATCTTTTATTTTTTTTGGATATTGAACTTTCACACTTGTCTAAGAATCATTTGAAGACTTTTTGTGTGTTGGTAAAAAGAGTGGGAGTATGTTAGATGTAAAAGATAAAATCGAAAGAAATCAATTACTAAAAGTAGAAGCTTTTCGAAAAAATGTAAGGGTCACAAAGGCGCATAAACATAACAACTACTTTGAATTGGTTTTACTGACAAAAGGAAGTGGATTTCATACAATTGATGAAGAACAGATCGATATACAGACACCTATTGCTTTTTGTATTCAGAAAGATCAATCACATTTTTGGGATATGGATTCAGAGCCAGAAGGTTTTGTGTTAATCTTGAGGAATGATTTTCTTTTAGAAAGTAATGATAAACCTCTGATTGATTTCTTTTACCAACTTTCAGAACAAAGCCATTTACATCTCAAATCTTCAGAGACGATCAGTCTTATCTTTGAAGCATTGATTCAAGAATGTAGCCACGATTTTCTAAATTATTTTGTGATAGAAGGTTTACTAAAAGCTCTTTTTTCTAAGCTTATACAAAATCTTACTAGTCTTAATAAGAAAGATCAAGGTGCTTTAAACGCTAAGCATAATAATTTGTATCAATCATTTTTGGGGATTCTAAATCAAGATTTGAATGTAGATCGAAATGTTGCTTTTTATGCAGATAAATTAAACACTAGTCCTCAGAATCTTAATGCAATTTGCCGTAAGCATGAAAATAAATCAGCTAAGGAAGTCATTTCTTTTTTTATGATTAAGGAAGCCAAAAGACTGCTGAGGTATACGAATGAGACAGTCAGTGAAATCGCTTTTCATTTAGGGTTTAAAGATCCGTCACATTTTGTGAAGTACTTTAAAAGATCAGAGGAAGTGACACCAAAAGCATTTAGAGAACTTAATAGATAGATTTATCTACTTAAATAATTAAAATGAAAATCCCCAAGCTTAAGTAATTCAAGCTTGGGGATTTTTATTAATTGTCTTCAACAAATTGCGGTGTTTTATTCGGGTCAAGAATGATTTTCGCATTTATTTTTTGACCATCACCTTTGTCAAAGCCCTTGATTAAAGGTGTCTGACCTTTCTGTATTAATTGTTTGAGTTGGTTTTCAGAAAGTGTTTTGTTGAAGAAAGTGAAAGGCACTTTAAAATTGCAACCTTCTTTCCATTGGCTACAGCCATATGCCGCTTTTCCTTTGAGTAATTTCCCTATTCCACACTTAGGGCAGATGAGAGGAGCATCTTCTTGGATAGTCAGTTCGGGAGAGAAGTTGTCATTCAAAATGACACTAGCCGAGATTGTTTTCCCATCCTTCTTAAATCCTTTGATGACAGGTGTTTTTCCTTTCAGAATTAAGGATTCCAATTGCTTATCTGTCAATTTTTTCCCTTCAATTTCAAAAGCTAAAGTGAAATCACAGCTTTTGTCTTTAAATCCTGTACAACCATAAGCCGCTTTTCCTTTAATCATCTCATGATTTTTACACTTCGGACAGGTAAGAGCTTTAGCTTTTGGACTAGCTTTTTTCTTAGGCTTTTCCGTTTTCTCCTCTGCTGATGCAATAGTGAAATTAGCTTGCTTGTATTTCACAAAGTTTACAATGCTTGTTACCATATCTTTCAATTCAGTCATGAACTGATCGATTTGATATTCTCCATCTTCAATTTTGCGAAGTTTACTTTCCCACTGGCCAGTAAGTTCTGCCGACTTGAGAAGGTCATTCTGAATCGTATGAATCAATTGTTGACCTGTAGGAGTAGGCTCAATCGATTTACGTACTTTTCTAATATATTTACGTCTGAAAAGTGTTTCAATAATGTTTGCTCGGGTAGAAGGACGACCAATTCCATTCTCTTTCATCAGAGAACGTAATTCTTCATCATCAACCTGTTTACCCGCTGTTTCCATTGCTCTCAGAAGAGTAGCTTCTGTAAAAGGTTTTGGCGGTTTTGTTTCTTTCTCGTCAAGCTGAGGTTCATGAGGTCCACTTTCCCCTTTTTGAAATTCAGGGAGAATTTGTTCCTCATCTTTATCATTCTTCTTTTTCTCTTTCGGAAATAAAACTCTCCACCCCGGATCAAGAATTTGTTTACCTGTAGCTTTAAAATCAATTTCTTCTACTTTACCCAATACCTCTGTTTTAGAAACAAGACAGTCTGGATAGAAAGCTGCCAAGAATCTTAAAGCAACAATATTATAAACAGCTTGCTCTTGTTGCGAAAGACTTCTCGGAGTTATTTTGGTAGGGATGATTGCATGGTGATCGGTCACTTTTTTATCATCAAATACCTTTTTTGACTTTCGTATTGGCTTACCAAGTAGTGGAGCAACTTGTTGCTGATAAGCAGTCATTGACTTCAGAATACTTGGGATTTCCTTGTATTGATCGTTCGGTAGGTGAGTGGTATCAACTCTCGGGTAGGTTAAGAATTTTTTCTCATAAAGTGTCTGAGCTGTTTTAAGGGTCTGATCTGCTGATAAGCCCAACTTTTTGTTACACTCAACCTGTAAAGATGTTAAGTCCAAAAGTGGAGGGGGAAGTTCCTTTCCTTTCTTTTTGGAGAAATCTTCAACGGTAAAAGGTTTATTTGCAATCGTCTTAATTGCTTCTTCTCCTTTTTCTTTGACTTTAAATCGACCTTGCTTTGCCGAGAATAGAACGTCTTTGTATTTCGTTTTTAATTCCCAATATTTCTCGGGTTTAAAGTTCTGAATCTCTTCATAACGATTTACGATCATGGCAAGGGTAGGTGTCTGAACTCTACCGATGGAAAGCATCTGTTTAAATCCACCAAATTTTACAGTGTAAAGCCTAGTCGCATTGATACCTAAAAGCCAATCTCCGATAGCTCTTGAGCTACCAGCAGCAAATAGTTGGTCAAATTCTGTGCTTTCTTTCAAGTTTTGAAAACCTGCTCGGATCGCCTCATCAGTCAATGATGAAATCCAAAGTCTTTTGGTGGGCTTGTTATATTTTGCTTTTGCTAAAACCCAACGCTGTATAACTTCTCCTTCTTGCCCAGCATCACCACAGTTTATGACTTCTGAAGCACTTTGTAAAAGACGTTCAATAGTGTTGAACTGTTTTCTAACTCCGTCATCATCGATTAGCTTAATTGCAAAACGTACAGGAATAATTGGAAGGGTTGTTAAGTCCCAACGTTTTAGCGTCTGATCGTAATCATGAGGTTCTTTTAGGGTACACAGATGCCCGAATGTCCAAGTTACTTGGTAGCCATTCCCTTCAAAGTATCCATCTCTACGCTGTTTAGCGCCTATGACTTGAGCGATCTCTTTCGCAACACTCGGTTTCTCTGCAATACAAACTCTCATAAGTCGAAATATAATAAAAAAAGGAATGTTTAGCAGTCTGAGAGCCTATATTGCTGTTAGGAATTTAAGTGTTGATCAAACTTTTTAACTGAAAATGAGTTCTAAAGTGAGTCGAAAAAAAATACTAAAAATTGTTTTTCAACCGAAAAGTCACGGATCCAACTTGAATTAACATAAATTAAAATGTGATTTTTTATTAAGATTTATTCCAAATACAATTTCAATTCTTAAATTTGACATCTTACTTAAAATAAGTCTAAATAGGATTATGGGAAATATAAAATCAGCCGTAGACTTAGCCTTTGGAGAAACTGCTAACATTCAAAGTTTTAAAGATGAGGCTTTAGCTAGTAAAATGCTAGAAATTGGATGTCTTCCGGGTAGTGAAGTAACTATCGTACGTAGAGCACCTTTTGGTGGTGCATATTATATGAAAATTGCAGGTTTAAGCTTTGCATTTCGAGAAGAGGAGTTGAAAAATATTATTGTAGACTAAGCGATTTCAAAAAAATAATAATGGAGACTACGCAGAGAGGAAAAAGGGTAGCCCTTCTAGGTAATCCTAATGTGGGGAAATCATCTATTTTTAACCAACTAACTGGACTAAGACAAAAAGTAGGAAACTTTCCGGGGGTAACTGTAGATAAAAAAACAGGTACTTCAATTTTGCCTTCAGGTCAAAAAATTGAAATAGTAGATTTTCCGGGTACTTACAGTTTATATCCGACATCTTTAGATGAAAGAGTTGTTCTGAATGTACTCTCTAACCCCAACAATCAAGATTATCCCGATGCAGTAGTTTACGTTGCAGATGTCACAAGCCTAGAACGACATTTACTCTTATTGACCCAACTCAGAGATTTAAATTTACCTGTTGTTTTAGTTATCAATATGATTGATTTGGCTAAAGAACAGGGTATTACTGTCGATATCCCATATCTGAAAAAGAAGTTAGGGGTAGAGATCGTTTGTACAGACGCTAGAGAAGGTACAGGTATCTTAGATTTGAAAACTACTATTGAAAACCTTCTTCAAGAGTTAGCTGTAACTACAAAAGATGATAATACTTTTGTTAGCCATTATCCGTCATTAAAAAATAAGGCACAAGAGCAAATTCAAGCTAGATTAGGGATAAAAAATGCCTATTTAGCTCAATTGACTGCTCACCATTATAAAAACCTACCTCACCTTTCTAAAAGTGATGTTCAACTTGTTGATGAAATCTGTCAAGAAGCTTCATTTCCTCGTATTAAATACCAGATAGATGAAACGATGGCTCGTTACGATGAATTTCAGCCAATCGTTAAAAATGCAATTAAAGAAGAACCTAATCCGAATATTTCTTTCTCAGATCGTTTAGATCAGATTCTTACACATCCAATTTTAGGAACTGGAATATTTTTCTTATTCCTATTCTTGATGTTCCAAGCAATCTTTTCTTGGGCAAGCTACCCTATGGATCTAATTGAAGAAGGTTTTGCCAGTCTTACGGTCTTCACTAAAAATACGCTTCCTTCAGGCCTTTTAAATGATCTTATCACTGATGGACTTCTAGCAGGTTTGGGTGGTGTACTTGTCTTTATTCCTCAGATTGCTATCCTATTTTTCTTCATTAGTATTATGGAAGAAGTAGGATATATGGCAAGAGCAGTTTATTTGTCCGATAGACTGATGCAAAAGTTTGGACTGAATGGTAGAAGTTTGATTGCTTTACTTTCAGGAGGGGCTTGTGCAATTCCTGCAATCATGTCTACCCGTACAATCAGTAACTGGAAAGAGCGTTTAATCACAATTATGGTAACGCCACTTATCAGTTGTTCTGCTCGTATCCCTGTTTATACTTTATTAGTTGCTTTTGTAGTTCCTGCTACTTCTAAGATTTGGATTTTCAATACACAAGGAATTGTAATTATGGGGCTTTACCTTCTTGGGGTTGTTGCTGCATTAGGTTCTGCTTGGGTACTAAAGAAAATTATTAAAACTCAAGAATCTGCTTATTTGATGCTTGAAATGCCTGATTACAAAGTTCCCTATTGGAAAAATATTGTATTTGTGGTTTATGAAAAAGTAAAAGCATTTGCACTTGAGGCAGGGCAAATTATCATTGTGATATCAATTGTACTTTGGGCTTTAGCATCCTATGGTCCCGAAGGTAAATTCGAGCAAGCCGAATCACAAGCAATTGAATTGGCTGAACAACATCATTTAGATGAGCAAGCCACTCAAGACCTTATCAGTTCTAAGAAACTTGAAGTGTCTTATGCAGGTATTTTAGGGAAAGTGATTGAGCCTACAATTCGCCCTTTAGGATTTGATTGGAAGATTGGTATTTCTCTGATTTCATCATTTGCAGCAAGAGAGGTATTTGTTGGTACGATGGCTACAATTTATAGTGTAGGAAGTGCTGGAGATGATGAACGAACCGTTTTTGATAAAATGGCGAAAGATGTCAATCCTATTACAGGAGAAAAAGTATATTCAAGGGCAAGCTCAATGGCTCTACTTATATTCTATGTTTTTGCAATGCAATGTATGGCTACATTGGCTGTAGTGAAAAGAGAAACTAAGAGTTGGAAATGGCCAATTGTACAAACACTTTACATGTTTGTATTGGCATATGGAGGTGCTTTTATCGCTTATAATATTTTTTAGTTCTACTTGAACTATTATTGTGTGACTTTTGGAAAAGTATTTGTTAGATTAGCATAAGTAGTAAAGCCTTTAACGGTAAATACTACTTATGCTTTTTTTATTTTATCAATAACTATTTATATGAATACTCACTATAGAAAGCTCACCAGCTATTTACTACTATTCTTTTTTCTAGGAGTTTTTTCTTCATGTGAAGATTTACTCAATAATGATGAAGAACAAGAACAACCATCCTCAAATGTATACCTTGTTGACAAAAGTTTGAAACTAGAACATACAGAGGAAACACTTAAAG
Source organism: Sediminitomix flava (assembly GCF_003149185.1). NCBI lineage: Bacteria > Pseudomonadati > Bacteroidota > Cytophagia > Cytophagales > Flammeovirgaceae > Sediminitomix > Sediminitomix flava. The sequence continues at coordinate 825,214 of NZ_QGDO01000003.1, forward strand.
CTCTAGTTCAACTAGGATATGGCCCTGATGTGGCAAATTATTTCACAAAAGGGATTAAAGCGTATGTGATTACCTACCGATCAATTTATGAAGGAAATGAAGTAGAATTATCTGGAGTTTTATCTGTTCCAGATGATGCGATGACTAATGCTTATCCATTGCTATTGGCTCAAAGAGGGACGATCACAAGAGATGTAGATGCTCCATCTTTAAGTGGAATTCCTGTATATGAACTTTTTGCTGGGGCAGAGTATATCACTTTTACTCCTGACTTAATCGGATTTGGTGCTTCAGCAGATTTAGATCATCCATACTTTGACTATAGATATACAGCTACCGCATCTATTGATATGTATAGAGCTGTTTTGGAAGCGTTGGAAGAATTAGAAGTTCAAAAAACTGATGAATTCTATATTACAGGATATTCTCAAGGAGGGTATTCAGCTCTAGCAACGCATAAATATATTCAAGAAAATGAATCTGATATCATTGTAACAGCTAATGCTCCTGGAGCTGGTGGTTATGATTTGAAGACGCTAATTGCAAATATTGTAGCAGAGGATACTTATCCTTCACCAGTATTGCTTACTATGCCGATCCTTACCTATAACAATTTGTATGTTAAAGGAGAATTGACAGATTATTTTAATCCTACGTATGCATCTAAATTACCAGAGTTATTAAATGGTACAGCAAATGTAGATGGTATAAACCTTCAATTAACTCAAAACTTAGCTGATTTATTCAATACAGATTTCTTGGCTAATTTGAGAAGTGATGAAGGGACAACTGTTTTAGATCAATATTTTGAAGCAAATAGCGTTCATGATTGGACTCCAACAGCCCCAATTACTTTCTATCATCATACTCAAGATGAAATCATCGCTGTAGAAAGTACAGAGGCTACTGTAGCTAGTATGTCAGATGGAGGTGCTACTGTGAATTATATAGAATTAGATCAGTTCACTCCAGCAATAGAAGAAGGTAAAAGTGTACATGGAGAGGCTGCAATTTATAGCTTTGTACAAAGTTTACTATTGTTGAGAACAATTGAAGCTAATTAAGAAATAAGCTTTAGTTATAAATTTATTGATGAATCATTCTGAGTTTAATCTTAGGGTGATTCATTTTTTTATACCTAAAAATGGGAGTTCTATCCTTATTTTCCTTTTTGTGGTATCACTGAAATCTATGATGAATCTAAATTCAGAATACCCGAAATTGCAGATATAAAAAATCCCTTAAGGCTAAAATGCCAAAAGGGAGTGTGGACAATTCACTAATCTTTATATAATAAAGTTCTCTCGAATCCTAATAGAGTATTTAACAGCAACAACACATCTGACGGCAATCGTTAGGTTGTAAGGTGGACTATGAAGAGAGAGCAGTGATTTTTCCATTGTATATAGATGAGAAATAATATATTGAAATTAATCATCTTATATTACAATTTAATTAGAAAATTATGAAAACCAACAATTATATTTGTATATCTTAAAAAATATGTAAGCTATCAGATTATTGGGTATAGATTTGTACCTCAATAGCTTATCGATTTTCTAGATGTGAAATTGATTCTTTCAATACTTGACTGACATGGAGAAGAAACTGAGACAATTGGCTAACGAATTGACGGGTGAGTTATTTTTTAACGAAACAATGAGGAGACTTTATGCTACTGACGCCTCTGCATATAGAGAGATGCCTTTAGCTGTAGCTATCCCAAAAAACGAATCCGATATACAACAACTGATTACTTTTGCGAATAAAAATAATACGTCACTTATTCCTCGAACAGCGGGTACATCTTTGGCTGGACAAGTTGTAGGAGATGGAATTGTTGTTGATGTTTCTAAACATTTTACCCAAATATTAGAAGTTAATAAGGAAGAATCATGGGTTCGTTTACAGCCTGGTGTTGTTAGGGATGAACTTAATATGCACCTAAAAGATTTCGGCTTATTCTTTGGACCAGAAACTTCTACGGCTAACCGAGCTATGATTGGTGGTATGGTTGGTAACAACTCTTGTGGTTCGAACTCAGTAATCTATGGTGCTACAAGAGATCATGTACTTTCTTTGAAAGGGTATCTTTCTGATGGTAGTCCTGTTGAGTTTAAAGATATTAGTCTAGAAGAATTCGATCAAAAGCGAACACAAGAAGATTTAGAAGGTCAGATTTATAAATCTGCGTACGATATTCTCTCAGATACTGAAAATAAAGAGGAAATTGTTTCAAAATATCCAAAGCCATCTATTCCTCGTCGTAATACAGGTTATGCTCTAGATATGCTTTTGCACATGGAGCCTTTTACTGAAGGTGGTAAATCTTTTAATTTCTCAGAGTTGGTATCAGGTTCTGAAGGAACACTGATGTTTATTACTGAAATTAAGCTTCATGTAGATCAAACTCCTCCAAAATATAAAGGTCTGATCTGTGGACATTTCAACACCATAGATGAATCATTAAAGGCTAACTTAATTTCTTTAAAATATAATCCTTCTGCCGTAGAGTTGATGGATCATTATATTTTGGATTGTACTAAAGAGAATATAGGGCAAAGAGAAAATAGGTTCTTTGTTGAAGGTGAACCGGGAGCAATCCTTGTAATTGAGCTTTCTAGACATTCAGAAGAAGAATTGGATGCAGATTGTGCAAAGCTGATTGCTGAAATGAAAGAAGCGGGCTATGGCTATCATTATCCAATAGTTAAAGGGGATGATATCAAAAAGGTTTGGACGCTCAGAAAAGCAGGATTAGGCTTGCTATCAAATATTCCTGGAGATGCTAAACCTGTTGCTGTAATTGAGGATACCGCTGTAGATGTAGAAGATTTACCTGCTTACATTGCAGAGTTTAATGAGAAGCTAAAAGAACGAAATCTTTTCTGTGTACACTATGCTCATGCTGGTTCTGGAGAATTGCACCTTCGTCCAATTATAAATCTAAAAACAGAGGAAGGAAATCAGCTATTCAAGCAAGTCGCTACAGATATTGCAGAATTGGTCAAGAAATACAAAGGTTCTTTGAGTGGTGAACATGGGGATGGTCGATTGAGAGGAGAGTTTATCCCTTTCATGATTGGCGACAAAAACTATAAACTACTTGAGGATGTAAAGAAAGCATGGGATCCTAAAAATATCTTCAATCCAAATAAGATTGTGAAGACCCCTGCAATGAACTCTTCATTGAGGTACATGCCAGATTATCAAACGCCAGATTATGAGACGGCTTTTGATTTTAGCAAAAATGAAGGACTTCTAAGATCGGCAGAACTTTGTAATGGCTCAGGAGACTGCCGTAAGACAGAGCTGTCGGGAGGAACAATGTGTCCGAGTTACATGGCTAGCAAAAACGAGAAAGAAACTACTCGTGCTAGAGCAAATATTCTAAGAGAATTCCTTTCAAATACTGAAATCAGTAATCCATTTGAAAGAGAGGAAGTATTGGAAGTATTAGACCTTTGTTTGTCATGTAAGGGTTGTAAGGCAGAATGTCCTTCAAATGTCGATATGGCAAAAATGAAGGCTGAGTATATCCACCAATATTATAAGTCAAAAGGGAAAATTCCTAGCAGAACAAAAATGATTGCCAACTTCAGTAGAATGAGTACTTTGGCAACGATGTTCCCTCGTTTAAGTAACTTATTTATTTCTGCACCAATTACTGGAGATATCTTTAAGTCTGTTTCAGGTTTTGCTCCAAAAAGATCGGTTCCTAAATACTACAAAACAACTTTATTGAAGTGGTACTTGAAACACTCAAAAGCTGTTCAAGAGACAAAGGCTGACAAGAAGGTTTATCTATTCAATGATGAGTTTACGAACTTCAATGATACAACAATTGGTATTAAAGGTTTTGAACTATTAGAAAGATTGGGGTATGAAGTAGTGATTCCAAAACATATCGAAAGTGGAAGAACGTACTTGTCAAAAGGTCTTTTAGATGAAGCGAAAGATATAGCTGTCAGAAATATCGAACTTCTCAAAAACTTGATTTCAGAAGAAACACCTCTTGTTGGTATTGAACCATCAGCAATTTTGACTTTCAGAGATGAGTACAAAGATTTGTGCCATGATTATCAGAAAGAACAAGCAGAGGAATTGGCTAAACATACCTTCACTTTTGAAGAATTTATTGCGAGAGAAGTAAAAGCAGGTCGAATCACTAAAGATCAGTTTACGAAGGAAGAGAAGTTGATGAAGTTACATGGCCACTGTCACCAAAAAGCATTGTCATCTCTAACGCCTTCTAAAATTATGCTTGAGCTTCCAGAAAATTATAAAGTTCACATGATTCCTTCAGGCTGTTGTGGTATGGCAGGGTCTTTTGGATATGAAAAAGAACACTATGATATTTCAATGGAAATCGGTGAATTGGTTCTTTTCCCTACGGTAAGAAAACAACCAAAAGAAGTCGAAATTGTAGCTGCAGGTACAAGCTGTAGACACCAGATTAAAGATGGTACAGACCGTGTAGCACTTCATCCAATTGAGGTATTACATGCAGCTTTGGTGTAAGTTTTAAGACCTTGAGCTAAACATTATTAAGTAGTCATATTGATGTGTTGTAAATCAATATGACTACTTTTGTTTTTATAAAGATCTAAATATGAATTTTTTAGCACATATATACCTCTCGGGAGAGAATAGAGAATTGATGGTAGGTAATTTTATAGGTGACTTTGTGAAAGGGAAAAACTACTTGAATTACGAAGGTGACTTTCAGAAAGGAATAATCTTACACCGTCAGATAGATTCTTATACCGATAGTCATCCTCTTTTTAAAGAAGCTTGTCAAGTAATTCGTACTGAAGCAAAAAGATATGCTCCTGTAGCTATGGATGTGTTTTTTGATCACTTTCTTGCAAAAAATTGGTCAAACTATCATTCAGATACTTTATTAAAATTCTCACATTCTGTATTTGATAATTTTCAGTTTTATCAAAATCAAATGCCCGAACGTGTACAAGCTTTTTTACCTTTCATGATTCAAGATAATTGGCTGATCAGATATGCTGAATTCGATGGAATTGACCGAAGTTTAAAAGGTATAAATAGAAGGACAGGTGGAAAGGCAGGATTAGATAATGGAGTGCTTTGGCTAGATAAATACTATTCTGAGTTAGAAGAACTGTTTTTCAATTTCTTTAAAGAATTAGAAAGCTTTGTGATTTCTTTCCTAAATGAAGAGAAAAAATAAAGAGAGACGCTTTTCAGAGTCTCTCTTTCATTATGTGTTTTACAGTCTAATTATTTAGCAGCTTGTTTCACATCAGTACTTTCAAAGATTTTATCTGCAGAAGAAGCAATAAATCCATGATACAATTCGCCATCTGCTTGAGGATATCTTCTAGCAAACTCATAATAACAAGATGGGATATCGTAAGTCCCTTCTTGAAATTCAACTGAATACTTATCAGCCAAAGTGCTAGACTGCTCTAGGAGTTGTGCTGGAGTTCCTTTAATTTCTCCACCAGAAGTATTCATGGCATAGCCGTTGTCTTTCAAGAGTTGGTTCACAGACTCAAGCGTTTCGAAGTTCTGTAGTGCATTTACATTTACTGTAAAGTGGTTAATACAAAAACCATAAACATATACCCAAGCAGCATACTCTGACTCTTCTAATAAAGCCGCATAAGTAGCATGAGAAGGTGTACCCCAAACTCTACCCTGCAATACTAACTGCTCAGTGTTAAGTTGATTAAAATCTATAGCTGAAACAACATTTTTGATTGTTTCTTGTGCTTTAGAGGATAGCTCTTCAACACACAATTCACTGATAAATACTTTAGGTGCATTTCTATCAGTTTTGTGTTCAAAGTGAACTGCTTTTAGTTTCTTTTTTTCAAATCTATATTCTCCCTTAGCTTCGTAACCAACTGCTAAGAACGGACGAGACATTGCTTCAACACCAATTTCTGGGTGATTGTATGTTCTTATAGCAATATGATCGTTCAAGATTTCAGACTCACCTTTACTTTGGAAAAGCTCGTGAATCAGTTTTGCTGAAGGAGTACGTTTTGTGTACTCATTCCATAGCGTGTCAAAAAATTGTGCGTGTTCCATGTGTGTTAAGTTGTTAAGCAATAGTTTAAAATAAAGATAGTAATGAAATAACACATTTTCAGAAGAATTCAGACTAAGCCCTATCAAATTCACTGTATTCGGTTAGGTCTCAGAATAAAATAGGGATGAACTCTCTTTAAATGAAAAAACTCTGACCATTGGCCAGAGCATTTATCTATAGTGTGTGTCTAATTAACGTTGTGTGGTTAATTGGGTAAGGAATATATTTAATTCAGATCTAATCCTTTTTTCATCATTTCATTAACATTTGACACAATATTAAGTAAACTGTTCAAATTCCTCTTTTAATCTTTAGGTTATTTCTCTAGATAATGTAATTTTGTGTTAGATTAACACTTTTTGAACTTTATAAATGTCATTGTAACACTTAACTAAGGTGAAAGGTAGCTATAAAATAGACAGTATTGACAAACTAATACTTCAAGAACTCTTAAAAAACGCTCGAAAATCGTATTCACAAATTGCTAAAGATTTAAAAATTTCAAATTCATTAGTGCATCAGCGGATAGGGAAGCTAAAGGATAGTGGAATTATCACATCTTCTTCTGTTGGAATTAATCCTGCTTTGATTGGAAAAGAATCTTGTGCTTATATCCGTTTGGCTGTAGAAGGTCAGTATTTAAATTTAGTTGTTGAAAAACTAAAAAAATTGACAGAAGTAGTGGAATGTAGTTTTGTGAGTGGTGAGTTTACGTTGCAATTAAAAGTATATGCAGAAAATAATATTCGAATGAGGCATTTAATTCATCATCATTTTTCAAATCTAAAAGGCTTGAAGAATATGGATGTTACTATGGCTTTAGAAGATGTTTTTAGTAGAACTGTTGATATTTAAAAAAAAGACCAGCTCAATAGCTGGTCTTTATTATTATTGATTGATGATTGAATCGTCAATCTCTTCGATATAAGCTAAAATACCTCCCGTTAAGTTGTGAAGGTTCTCATACCCAAATTTTTGTTCCAATACCATTATTGCGTTAGCGCTTCTTTTTCCACTTCTACAGTGTACAACAACTTGCTTTTCTTTATCAATTTTATCTACGTTGTCCAATAGTGTAGCTAGTGGGATTAACTCTCCTCCAAGGTTCGCTTGATCGAACTCATATGGTTCACGAACATCTATCAGCTGAAAGTCAGCTCCTTCATCTTTAAGTTTTTTTAGCTCTTGTACAGAAATCTCTTTCATTTTTATAGATTTTAATATGATCTTTGGGAGTTAAGTACAAATATTAAACAAATAATAAGAGTTACAAAATTAAGGACAGTTTTATGGAAGTAACAGTAGACTTAAATCGCCTAAACGAAGGGATCCATTTTGAGGGTGTTTCTGCAGAAGGACATAAGGTAGAAATTGATGGAAAACCAGGCTCAGAACTAGGTGCAGGAAACGGAATGTCTCCTATGCAATTGGTGCTAGCTGCCGTAGGTGGTTGTAGTGTGTTCGATGTAGTTGGTATCCTAAAAAAGCAAAGACAAGACGTAAAAGATATCAAAGTATCTGTAACGGGAGATCGTGATCCTAATACAGCTCCTTCACCTTATAAGTCAATTCATATTGCATTTAAAATCTATGGTGAAGTAGATTTGAAAAAAGCTCAAAAGGCTTGTGAGTTAGGAGTTGATAAATACTGTTCAGTAGGTGAGATGTTAAAATCATCTGTAGAAATTACACACAGTGTAGAGGTTCTTCCTGCCTAATACGATTCGGTTAAGCAATTACGTTATCCACTAATATTGGACATCTAATTAAAATATTAGTATCTTCAAGGAGATCAGTACAATACTGATCTCTTTTTTTATTTATCAATTCTAACTATGCGAATATTTTTTTCCGTATTACTAACTCTTATTATTTGCTTAACAAATCTTGTAAATGCTCAACCATCTTTAAAAAAGAAGGCAAGCAAACTAGCTCAAGAGAACATCATTGTAGATGGGCATGTAGATTTACCGTACCGTTTGACAGTTAAAGGTTTTAGAATTCACAAGGAATTCTTAGATGTAGCAAAAAAGACAAAAGAAGGTCATTTTGATTTTTATAGAGCAAAAAAAGGAGGTTTGAATGCTCCTTTTATGAGTATCTATATTCCTGCTCGATTTCAAGAGACAGAAGGAAGGTCTAAGGCATTTGCTGATTCTTTAATTGATTATGTAAATCAGATCACAGAGATTCATCAAGAACAATTTGAAATTGCAACAAGCCCTTCAGAGGTTAATGAAATAATTGCTAAAGGTAAAATAGCTTTACCAATGGGAATGGAAAACGGGTCTCCAATTGAAACAGATTTAAAAAATATCCAGTATTTCCATAAAAGAGGAGTGAGGTATGTAACGCTTACGCATTCTAAAGTAAATCAGATTTGTGATTCTTCATATGACACTCTACGTACATGGGGAGGATTATCTCCGTTTGGTTACAAGGCTGTAGAAGAAATGAATCGAGTAGGAATGATGGTCGATATTTCTCATGTTTCTGATAGCACTTTTTACCAAGTACTAAGAGTTACAAAGGCCCCAGTTATAGCATCGCATTCTTCGGCAAGAAAATTCACACCTGGTTTTGAAAGAAACATGTCTGACGAGATGATCAAATTGATTCCCGAAAATGAAGGTGTGATAATGGTGAATTTTGGTTCTTATTTTGTTGATATTGAATCACAACAAGGATTTGATAAAGCAGAAGAAGAAGTCTCTAAAATATTAGAGGAGAAAGGCTTGAAATCATCTGATAGGAAAGCAAAAAAGATTTGGGCAAAATATGAGAAAGAACATCCTTTTGCTTCAGATGTGCAAAGAGTAGCAGATCACATAGATCATATAGTGAAGTTGGCAGGGATTGATTATGTTGGTTTCGGTTCTGATTATGATGGTGTGGGTAGTTTACCAAGAAACCTAAAGGATGTATCGAACTATCCTAATCTGATTGAGGAACTCTTGAAAAGAGGGTATTCCGATGAAGATATCGCAAAGCTGTGTTATAAAAATATTTATCGGGTTTGGAATAAAGTAGAGGAAGTCGCGAAGGAATTGCAAACAAATATCTAAAAGAATAGCCCCATAAGACTTTTATGGGGCTATTTTTTTAATTTAAACTGATTTTCATTTGGTACAGATCATAGTTTTCAGCCCAAAAGTCTTTTACCACTTTTTCTAGTTCGAAACCCATTTTCTCATAGAATGGATAAACGATTTGGGATGTTCTTACAATTATTTTTTGAATATCTTTATTTTCTCTAATGATAGAAAGTCTATTCTCTGTAAGCTTTTTACCAATTCCTTTTCCATGAAATTCGGGATGGATAATATCCCAAGAAATTCTCGCGATTCCTCCTTCCAGAAAGTAATTGATACCGCCACATCCTATGATTTGATTATTAGTCTCGTAAATAAAGTAATCTTCTATTTCGTGCTCAAGATAATCTTCAAAATCAACTTCCTCAGAACTATCAAAATACTTTGGGCTATTTAATCTGAATAATTTTAATAGCTCATTTTTATCTTTTGGGGTATATTTTCTAATCATGTCTTTGGGGTGAATTGTTTTTGTAAGGGCGAAAAAACTAATTTGTCAAGAATAAAAAAAGTCTCATCATTCATTATTGATGATGAGATTTCTCATATTTTTTCGATTTATGCCAACTATTGATTCTCATAACCAGAACGAATGACAGCCTCGTTTTTTTCCAATGATGGTTTTACATCAATTACTCGTTGGTTTGAACTTCCTCTGAATTTTAAGGTTAAATCTTTTTGGCGAAGTACAAAAGGACCATCAATTAACACATCTAATTCTTGAGCGAGAGCTTTTCGATCTTCATCCCAAAGAAGTCTTTCCCAAGTATATCCGGAGTAAGACCAAATAGTGTGAGATGGAAATCTTTCCTTATACTTTCTGACAAACTTCAATACCTCTTTCGGATCATAGAAAGGGTCTCCACCACATAAGGTAATTCCATCGAGTAGAATATTATCTTCTATTTTCTTTAAAAACTTTTCTTGCAAATCATCATCGAAAGGTTCTCCATAGCATTCATTTCTCATTTCGGGGTTATGACATGCTCGACATCTAAAAGGGCAACCCGAAAAGAAAAAGACGGCTCTGAGTCCTTCTCCTTCATTTATACTTTCCGATATGAAGTTTGCTAAATGTAACATAGGGTTGTTTCCTCATTAAATGATTAGATGGTAAAAAAAGGAAAGTACAGCTGTGGTACTTTCCTTTATTAAATGCTTTTTACAAAGACTTCGTTAGAATGATTATGAATGTTTCACACGATCATTTACTTCTGAATGTTTTCCATCATTGAAGTATTTGTTGTAATCTCCAGTAATGTACCCAGTAACACGTCTAAGGCGTTTGATATAAACATCACCATCTTTGCTTCCACATTTTGGACATTCTTCTCCAATGATGCCTTCATAACCACAGTTTGAGCAGCTATCGATTGGGTGGTTTAAAGCAAAGTAATAAATGCCTTGTGACATTGCGTAGTCTACAATCTTTTCAACTGCTTTGGTGTTATTTCTAGCATTTCCATCCAATTCTACATAAGTGATAGAACCACCTGTACATATTTTATGGAAAGGAGCTTCCGTATCAATTTTCTCTTTGATCGAAATATCGTGATACACAGGAACGTGGAAAGAGTTATTCAAATAATCTCTGTCTGTTACTCCCTTAATTATACCATATTGATTTCTTGTTAACTTCAATTGTTTATGGCAAAGTGACTCTGCAGGAGTTGCATAACAACCGAAATTCATATCATGTTCTTCACTAGCTTCTTGAGCAAACTTGTAGATATGGTTCACAACTTTATACCCAAAATCCCACACTTTTTGATCTTGTGCATGATGCTTTCCAAACATAGCGACAAGCATATTTGATAGCCCCAAGAAACCAATGGCTAATGAACCTGATTTTAAGATTTCTCCTACAGTTTCATCATCATTCAGTTCTCTACCTTTCCAAACTTTATTTCTATACATGAATGGAGCAGACTTTGCAAATTGTTTCGCTTGCCATTCATAACGATCTAGTAGGGCTTGAACTGTAATGTCTAGTACATTATCTAAACCTTCCCAGAAACCTTCCAAGTCAGCTTCTTTACGATCGCCTAAAGCTACACCATAGTCAATACCTAATTTTGTGAGGTTAATAGTTACAGGAGAAATATTTCCTCTTCCAGATTTCCCATTCGAACCATGTCTGTTAGATGAAAGTCTAGTACGACACCCCATTGTCGCAGGTTCTTCATCAGGCGTTTGTGGTTCAAATGCTTCTGCATCGCAGTTTACAAAGTTTGGATAAATCCTTTTAGTAGCCGATTCAATCGCTAAAAGCTTCAAATCATAGTTAGGAGTTCCTGCTACATCATTTACTCCTTTTTTGATTTTGAAAACAGAAATAGGGAAAATTGGTGTCGTTTGATCAACACCCACACCTTGAATTCTTGCATGAAGCATTGACTTCATAATCAATCTACCTTCTGGAGAAACATCCGTTCCGTAGTTGATCGAAGTGAACGGAAGCTGGTTTCCTGCTCTACTTTCTAGCGTATTTAAGTTGTGGATTAATGCTTCGGCTGATTGGAAAGTTTCCTCTTCAGTCATATCTAATGCATATTTGTATGCTTTAGGATAATTCGACTGAAGCTCTTCGTTTTCCAATCTGATGATATCTTTATTTATAGCTTCAATCGCGCCTTCTTCAATTCCCCATTTGAAAGCTTCTTTGAAATGTTTTGAGAAAGACATTGCCACGAAAGGAGCCAAATCATAATCAAATTTATTAGATGCAATACCTCCGAATTGCTGATTGGACTGGCATTGGAAAATTACAGCTACTAACTGCATTGCAGCTCTAATTGTCTTAGGAGTTCTTACGGTACCGTTTGTAGTTTCAAATCCTCTCGTAAGGATATCATGAAGGTCAACAAACATACAGTTGTGCATTCCTGTAGAATAGCTATTGAAGTCATGGATATAAATATCATTGTTGTCAAAAGCTTCCAATACAGATTCTCTAAGGAGATTGTTTCTGGCGTATTTGGCAGAAGTTTCATTGGCTATACGAGTGAGTTTTGCTGTGAAAACATACTCATTCATATTCGCATTTTCATTCTCAATATTTTTTAACGTGATAATATCACGCACGCGTTGCATCAATTCTGTATCTCTTGCGCGCTCTTCAGCCCTCATGTGTCTGTAGCCAATATATTGTCTAGCAGTATCATAAAGGCCATAGTTCATTAGTTTGTTTTCAACCATCTTTTCAATTTCGTAGATGGAGGTAAGGTCGTTGGTTTCTGCTTTGATTTCTTTAGCGATTTGTTGTGCTGCTTCTGGTGACTCTTGGTCAGAAGAAACCATAGCTAACTTTATCGCTTTCACGATTTTAGAAGTTAAAAAAGCTACTGTTTGTCCGTTACGTTTTTCTACTTTCTTCATATGGGGTACTCCTCAGTGCAAAGTCTAATAAAGGTGTAAAGTGTCTTTGATGGCGTGTGTCTTGCTTCAAAAAACCTTGCGAAAGTAAGGAATGAAAACGCGAGCAAAAAATGATTTTTCTTAACGAATTGAAAAGAATATTAGCGAGAATGATTATTTATTTTTCCTAGTTAATGAGTTAAAATCATTGTTAATGAAAAAAATGTTTTCCGCCTAAAAAGTATTAAGGCGGAAAACATTTTTTGTGTTGGGAAGTAAAATCTTCTAGTTCAAAAGATTACTGAATTTTACTTCTAAATAAAAAGTTCTAGGAGCGGCTGGCCCATAAACAAAGGCTGCATCTTTTGTTGGTCCCGAATCAAAATTTCTTTGGAATTGGTTGAAGATGTTTTTTACACCACCACCAATCTGCATTCCTAAATCTTTAGAAACTTGTACGTCGTATGCAAGACGAATTCCTAGGTCAAAGAATTGTTCTGTTTTTACTAGTTCTTCAGTTTCGTTATACACTCCTTTATAAAAACCTCCAGCCATATGTGGAACATACATACTTCCTGTATAAACCCCAGAGAGGCTCATCAGAAGATTAGGTTTTGGGTAATAATTCATGCTCAAAGAACCATAATTATTCGGTGTTCTTAAGATTCTATCTGTTGCACTGTCGTCTTCATCACCCCATTGTTCTACACCATTATATTTGGCTGTTTGGAATGTGAAACCTGTTTGTACATTGAACTTTGAAGATGCAGCAAGCTTAGCTTCTACGTTGATTCCTTGTACAAATGCATCATTTTCTGAATTTCTCTTGAGGTAATAATTACCTTCTTCACCTTCCACAAATTCATTTAAGAAGCGGTCTTCAATTTTGGTATGAAAACCTTCCAATAGGAAATAGCTTTGCCATCCGCCTATTTCTGTATCCCAATCCAATGCGAAGTTGTATGAATATGATCTTTCTGTAGTTAAGTCGTCTGCCAAAATTGTACGAACTTGGTCTCCTGCCACAATATCAATGTGCATGTCTTCATTAAAGATTTGCGGAGCTCTAAATCCTGTGGCAAAGCCTACACGAGCTTGTAAATTGTTACCTATATTATATTTCAAGTTCACTCTTGGGTTGAAAGCAGACACTTCAGTAAGTTTGTCTGTTTCTGCTAAGTAATCATTGATCATTACATGGTCTAGTCTAGCACCAAGAAGTAAAGAAAGGCGATCTCCTTTCCACTCATTTTGAGCAAAAACAGCAATTGTTTGTACTAATTGATCTGAAATATGAATGTCATTTACAAATTCATCAGACTCGTAGTCGAAGTAGCCTAGCTTTCTGTCTTTGATGTTGTCATTGATATATTCAACACCTCCAATAAAAAAGGCTGGAGCAAATAAAACGTGTCCTAAATCACGATTAAACTGAGTTCCTACAACGTAGGTGTCACTTGTTGTTTTTCCGTAACCGTCCAACTGCATTTCAGCACCGTAATAACTATCTCTAACCACAGATTGGACAGATGAGTAGAATGATACATTTGATCTTTGATCAGCACTGATCCAATCATAGTTGATTCCTCCTCCAATAATTTGATGTTCTAGTTGCTCAGTGATATCTGTTAAGTGTGGAGCTAGATCAAACTTATTACCACCTCTACGGAATTCATCAGTGATATTGAATTTTGCAGTAACTTTATTTCTGTTGTTTATCTTATGGATGATTTTAGTCCCAATGTTCAAGTTTCTCAATTCAGGGATGTTTGAAAAGTCATCCACGAATTCTTCATCATAATTTGGTATAAATTCATCTTTAGCTACTTCTACTAATGTGTAATATTTATCATTTGGGGTTGCATTCCAAGCTTCTCTTTTTCTATGAGAACCATATAGAATTAGTGAAGTCTTATCATCATTTGATACTACTGACGTATTGAAACTCGTATTCACATCGTAGGCTTCGCCATTAATAGATGCATATTGCGTTCCTACTTCAAAACGATTGAATTTAGGCTCTTTGGTAATTACATTCACTGTTCCTCCGATCGCATTTGCTCCAAAAAGAACGGAACCTCCACCTCTTACAACTTCTACTCGTTCAATCATTGAGACTGGAAGTTGTTCTAGTCCGTATACACCAACGAGACTATTGAAAATTGGTCGGCTATCAATAAGAATTTGGGTATAAGGTCCTTCCAAACCATTCAGACGAAGACTAGTAGAGCCACAATTCGAACAAGTGTTTTCGACTCTAGCACCAGGAACAAAGTTCAACCCGTCAGCAATTACTTTAGATGCACTAACTTCAAAAACTTTGCTTCCAATTACATTTACTACGGCAGGGGTTTCTTTTCTACTTTGTGCTGTTCTGTTCCCTGAAACGACTACACTTTCTAATTCAATAAGATCTTCTTCAAGTTTAAATTTTAAGTCTTGATTTTTTTTGTTGATAGATACTGTTTCTGTCAACTTTCTATAACCGACAGCACTTATTGTAATTTGGTATTCTCCAAAGGGTACATTCTTTAAATAGAAATGTCCTGAATCATCTGAAGTAGTTCCTAGCTGAAGTTCGTTGATATAGACTGTCGCAAATGGAATATGTCCGTTCTTTGAATCGATATGTCCAGTAATAAAGCTTGTTTGGTCTTTAGCGTAGCTAAGTTGAGCTAAAGAAACTAATATTAGTAAAGTCTGTATTAAGAATAGTTTCCCTTTTCCTACCATTAATTTGTTGTTTAAATCGTAATATTTTTCAAATCTAAACTAAATGCGACATTGTTGCAAATAATAAAAGTTTAGGTAAGTCTAAATAAAAATTTCGACTTATAAAAATATTGAAAATTTTATAACAGTTTATTTGTCGTTTAGTTGTGTTAAACAAAAACAGTATTTTTGTAATATGGAAGAACCAATTATTAATAGAGTAGCTAAAAGTCCATTAATTACTTTGGACTTAGAAGATTATTTCCCAGAAGGTGAAAGAGTATTATTTGATTTGAAAGATTTACTTTTTCAAGGAATGATACTACGTGAAAAGGATCTTCGTGATTTTGTAAAGGAACATGATTGGAGTCAATATGAAGGGAAATATGTGGCGATTACTTGTTCTGAGGAAGTAATAGTTCCTACTTGGGCATATATGCTCGTAGCTACCCGCTTGTCAAAATATGCGGCAGACGTGATTCTCGGAGATTTAGCCCAATTGGAAGATACCATTTATACGAAAGCTATAGACGCAATCAATATCAAAGAATTTGATGATAAAATGGTTGTTGTAAAAGGCTGTAGCAAGAAAGATGTTCCAGAGTCTGTTTATGTAGAAATCACAAGAAGACTAAGCCCTGTTGTAAGATCTTTGATGTTTGGAGAAGCTTGTAGTACAGTTCCTTTATTGAAGAAAAAGAAAAAAGCATAGCCCTAAGAATTATATAATGGCAATCTGGAATTAGAAACCAGTTTGCCATTTTTTATTTCCCTTCTGTCAAAATCACATTTACATCAGCACAAGATTGTCGTAGCTCTTTCCATGGTTTATATTCTTCCGAATAATACCATTCTTTAAAGCGTTTGATACTTGGGAATTCATGTACAACCATCATGTTACTGGGCATTGAACCTTCTAAAACTTCTCCTAAATAGCCTTCAACCAAAAAACGTCCTCCAAATTTCTCAATTGTAGGAATATGCCCATTTACATATTCTTGAAATTTATCGGTATCATGAATCTTTATGATGTTGACGATATTATAAGCTTTTGCCATTTTTTAGATTTTTGGTGTTCACTCTTTTTAATTACAGAAGAGGAGCGAACAAGAAAAAGTTTGATAATAGCATTGAATACTTGATGAAGTGAAATTCAAATTTAAAATGACCTAATAAATAGCCTCAAAACGCCATTTTTCATGATTTTCGTTTCCTTAGGAATAAAAATTTGTGCTCATACTGTTATTAATTGTTGAAAGCTTTCACTTTTCTTATGGGGAAAATACAAAATCTTCTAAATTTGTGAATTTGGAATACAAACCTCTTTGTTAACGGAGGTATTATAGAGTAAAAATTCGCAATAATCGGTCACTATTAATAGAAAGGAATTCTGATATGATGGATGCAAAAACGATAAGAAAGACTTTTCTTGAGTTTTTTAAGAGCAAAGGACACGAGATCGTTCCTTCTGCACCCTTGGTAGTTAAAAACGACCCTACGTTGATGTTCACAAACGCAGGGATGAACCAATTCAAAGATTATTTCCTAGGAAATAAGACCGCGGAAGCCCCAAGAGTGGCCGATACGCAAAAATGTTTGAGGGTTTCTGGTAAACACAATGATTTGGAAGAGGTGGGTATCGATACATACCACCATACAATGTTCGAAATGCTAGGAAACTGGTCTTTCGGAGATTATTTCAAAAAAGATGCAATTGATTGGGCTTGGGAACTTCTTACCGAAGTTTATAAACTTCCTAAAGATCGTTTGTATGTTACAGTCTTTGAAGGAGATGCTGGTGATGGTCTAGAAATGGATCAAGAAGCGGCTGATTTCTGGAAAGTACATATCGATGAAGATAGAATTATCCCTGCCTCTAAAAAAGATAACTTCTGGGAAATGGGAGATCAAGGACCATGTGGTCCATGTTCTGAGATTCACATTGACCTTCGTAGCGATGAGGAAAGAGCTAAAGTATCGGGTAAATCTCTAGTAAATGAGGATGATCCTCTAGTAGTAGAGATTTGGAACTTGGTATTTATGCAATTTAACCGTAAGGCTGATGGTTCGTTGGAAACTCTTCCTGCACAACACGTGGATACAGGAATGGGCTTTGAGCGTTTGGCTATGGCTATCCAAGGAAAAGAGTCGAACTATGATACGGACGTTTTCCAACCAATGATCCAAGACTTGGCGAAAAAGTCGGGTAAAACTTATGGAACTGATGAGAAAACAGATATTGCTATTCGTGTAATTTCTGATCACATCAGAGCGATTACATTTGCGATTGCAGATGGACAGCTTCCTTCAAACAATAAAGCAGGATATGTAATCCGTCGTATTTTGCGTCGTGCAGTTCGTTACGGATATACGTTCCTAGGTTTTGAGAAAGCTTTCATGTATGAATTGGTAGATATTCTTTCTGATCAATTTGATGAAATCTTCCCTGAGGTAGTTAACCAAAAAGAATTTATCAAGAAAGTAGTTCGCCAAGAGGAAGAGAACTTCTTAAGAACTTTGGACAACGGTCTGAAGATCATCGAGAAATTCATGGCGGATAATGCAGCTACAAAAGAAATAAAAGGAGCAGAGGCATTCTCGCTTTCTGATACTTATGGTTTTCCTCTTGATCTTACTGAATTGATCGCTCGTGAAAATGGCTATGGTGTAGACATTGAAGGCTACAACAAAGCTATGCAAGAGCAAAAAGAGCGTGCAAGAGCCGCTTCAGCTTCTGACAAAGGAGACTGGATCACAGTAAACGAAGATGACGTTCAGTTTATCGGTTATGATAACCTAACTTCAGACGCTAAAATTCTTCGTTACCGTGAAGTAAGTGAGAAGAAGAAAACCTATTTCCAATTGGTATTGGACAATACTCCTTTCTATCCAGAAGGTGGTGGTCAAGTAGGTGATACAGGTTTGATTTTCTCTGGTGAGGAGAAAATTCCTGTTAAGAATACAGTGAAAGAGAATGACTTGATCATTCATATTGTAGACAAATTACCTTCTGACTTAGAGAAAGAAGTAAAATGTGAAGTGAATGCTAAAAAACGTACGTTGAGTATGGCAAATCACTCGGCAACTCACTTGATGCACGCTGCTTTGAAAGAAGTATTGGGTGATCACGTAGCTCAGAAAGGTTCTTTGGTAAATGATAAATTGCTTCGTTTTGACTTCTCTCATTTTGCAAAAATGACAGATGAGGAGATCAGAAAAGTAGAGCAAATTGTAAACGAAAAAATCCGTGAGAACATCGTTTTAGATGAGCGTAGAAATATGCCAATCGAAGATGCGAAAGCAATGGGAGCTACAGCATTGTTCGGTGAGAAATACGGTGATTTCGTTCGTGTGATCTGTTTCGACCCTGAATATTCTATTGAACTTTGTGGTGGTACACACGTACAATCGACTGGTAACATTGGTCTATTCAAAATTACTGCTGAAACAGCAGTAGCAGCAGGTGTAAGACGTATCGAGGCGATCACTTCTGTAGCGGCTGAACAATACGTTGACGAGCAAGAGAAGCTTCTTGCAAGTGTAAAAGAGCTATTGAAAAATCCTAAGGATTTGACAAAGGCAATCGCTGACTTGATGGACGAGCGTACAAAACTTTCAAAAGAAGTTGAAACGCTTCGTAACAAAGAACTTCAAGCTTTGAAAGACAATCTTGTTGGACAAGTAGATGCAAAAGACGGTGTAAATGTATTGATTGCTAAAATTGCTGTTCCAAATGCACAAGGTTTAAAACAATTAGCATTCGACTTGAAAGCTAAAGTTGACAACTTGTTCTTTGTAGCTGCTGCAGAAGTTGATGGTAAGCCTCAAGTTGCCGTAATGATTTCTGATAACCTTGTAGAAGAAAAAGGTTTGAATGCTGGACAGATCGTACGAGAGCTAGCAAAAGAGATCAAAGGTGGCGGAGGTGGCCAACCTTTCTTCGCAACTGCGGGAGGTAAAGACATCACAGGATTGGATGCTGTTGTAGCAAAAGCACAAGAGATTATCTAGTCACTGATCAATATAGATCATCCTTAAATTGAAAATACAAAGGCAAATCTCGGTGCAATGTCATCAGATTTGCCTTTTTCATCTGTTATATTTGCAGAGTCTTTTAGTACACTTGAGTTTTATTGAAGCTTTGCTTGGATCATGTGAATTCAATGAATTAGATAAGGAAAGTATGAGCGAAGAACTAAGAAAAAAATTAGGGATAGACGAAAGTAAACCTGTTGATTGGTTTGAAAAACTCTATTCAGAATCTAGTGAAGAAGGAGAGGGTGTGCCTTGGGCAAATATGGATACTCATCCTTTGTTCAAAAGTTGGATTTCTGAAAATCCAATTTCTGGTATAGGAAAAACAGCTTTAGTTGTAGGTTGTGGAATGGGAGATGATGCCATAGAACTCGAAAATGCAGGTTTTGAAGTTACTGCATTTGATGTTTCTCAGACTGCGATAGATTTCTGTAAGAAGAGATTTCCAAATTCAAGTGTGAATTTTGTACAAGCAGATTTATTGGAAGGAGTTTCTGAGTGGCATCACAAATTTGATTTTGTATTAGAGATATTTACCATCCAAGCACTTCCGCCAAAATATGAAGATACATTGATTCAAAATGTTTCTGATTTTGTGGCAAAAGAGGGACAACTGCTTGTGATTACTGAGGTTCAAGAAGAGAAAAGAGCTTATGAAAATGGACCTCCTTGGCTTTTAAATTCGGATTATATTCAATCATTTGAAAAACGAGGCTTAAAGCAAATCTTTAACTCAAGTAATACAGAGGCTGAAATTGGTGATGAAATTCATTTAACTATATTTCAGAGATAAGTCAAACCAAGTGCTTAAAACTTCGTTTTTTTTAAACGAGTAAGAATAAAGATCAAAACATAAAGAATATATAACCATGTTTACAGGGATTATTGAAACATTGGGTGAAGTCGTAAATATTACGAAAGATCAAGAAAATATTATCTTCCGTATCAAATCGGAAATCACTCCAGAGCTTAAAATTGATCAGAGTGTAGCGCATAACGGTGTTTGTCTGACAGTTACAAAAGTAGAAGGAGATGAACATGAGGTAGTAGCTATCCAAGAAACCTTAGATAAAACAAATTTGGGTGCTCTTGAGGCAGGTCACAAAATCAATATTGAACGTTGTACAGCAGCAAATGGGCGTTTTGATGGACATATTGTTCAAGGGCACGTAGATCAAACTGCTACATGTATTGCTATTGATGATGAACAAGGAAGTTGGAGATTTACTTTTGAGTATGATCCTACAGTAGGTAATTTCACGGTTCAAAAAGGTTCGATTACCGTAAATGGCGTAAGTTTGACTGTGGCAGGAGAAGATGAAGGAAAATTCTCGGTAGCAATTATTCCTTATACTTTTGAGCATACTACTTTCCACCAAATCAAAGTAGGAGATAAGATCAACTTGGAGTTTGATATAATCGGAAAATACGTTCAGAAATTGTTTGAAAGAACAAAATAGTAGTTGGGTACGGCTAGACCGTACCTTCTAGAATTTTTTAAGATTGAAATAGAGAAGATGGCAGAAATTCAGACAGTACCACAGCTTTTTAAAGAACTTGGAAACCCTAGAATGCGAAATTTGATTGATGTCGTATTTAGGTTCAAGTCCGTAAAATATGAATTGGTTGTTGATGCCGTAGACGGCGAAGAGAATCTAGTTTTAGGCGCGAAAGCTAAAAGCATTATTCAGATTGATGAAGATGAGAATGTGACACTGGACGAACGTCTGATTTCTTTCTTAGAAAATTTCTTGGAGATCAATGAAGATATCCAAAACTATGAGATTGACGAAGGGATTCGTTCCATCCAAAAGAATATCCGCCTTTATACGGTAGAAGAAGACTTCTTGGAAAAAAAGAATTACCGTATAAAAATCGAGAGACATCTCCGCAAAGTCGGCCGTGTAATCCGTAGAAATGCGACCATGCTTCGTCAGCAAGTCGAACTTGATTATAAAACGGCTGCAACTGCCGAAGTGAAAAAAATCAAGATTAAAGATCACGATGAGAAAGCCCAAAAGCTTTTGACTCTTATTCATTCCATAGAAGAAATCTTAGATCACGATCCATTCTTTGTAGAAGATCAAGACGATCAGATGCACAATTTTATTGTTGATTTGCGTTTTGAATATCTCCGTATGGCTCGTACAAGTTTGGTCGAGCTGAGTCAAGAGATCGTTTCTTATATCAATAAAATCAATAATCACGATCGTGTTTTCAAGAAGCTGATGAAAATCAAACGCTTGAAGGATTTGTATGAGTTAGAAAACCGAACAAATATTGAAGATATCTTTGCACATGATCTTTCTTTATTCTTTGAGACTAAAGCAATTTTTGCTACAAAACCATCATTAGAGCTTTTGAGAACTGATGAAGGTTTGGACATTATTCAAGAAGTAGCAAATAAAAGGCAACACTTAGCAAGAGAGCGTAGTAAAGCAAATCTTGAAATAGATCTGGATGGCTTAGATACAGAACAGAAACTTGAGCAACGTATCAACTTTGGAGAGATGAAGAAGAAGTTCAAAACTTCAGGGCAGGGACTTTATGATTTTGTCAAAGAATTTCCTTTTAAAGTTGAAACCTCTGACGAGGACAGAATTAAAATTTTCTGTAAAATGGCATTGATGTATGAGAATGAAATGAATTTTACAGGAGATGTTGTTAGAGATAAAATAGAAGGAAAGGAAACAGAAATCGCTGAAGTGTTAGCTATCTAATTATTCAAGGAAATTATTAATCAAATAATGAGAGAAGTTTATATTCAACTTAAGGGATAAACTTCTCTTTTGCATTTTTTAAGCTTTGGGTTAACTAGATGAAAATGAGCTGATTTATTATTAATAAGGATAAGAGACAATTTAAAATTACTTTCAGACAAGCTAGTGGCTTAGTTTTTGTATTTTTTCAGATTAAATGTAACAATTGTGAGAAGGGAATGTATCAAACTGTTTATTGACTTTCATTTATTAGATGTTTGAAATGGTACTCTTCAACTAAAGACTAAATCCTCGACTATCATTTTTGATGAATTTATTGTGTAAGTATAACCTTAATCATTTTAAGGGTCTATCCCTTGTGCTTAAGATTTTACTCTCCTTACTGTGTTATTTTCAGAAGGTAGAAGTATGTGCACAAGATGTACAATTAACGCAGGCAAATGCCTCCCCATTATACTTAAATCCTGCACTTACAGGGTCTAATTATGATATGCGTGCTGCTGTATCGTACAGAAATCAGTGGGTAGGGCTTCCAGCTAATTTTCAAACTTATCTAGCATCATTCGATTACTTTCACGAAAAGTCTCGAATGTCTGTAGGTAGTTTAATTATTCAAGATCAAAGATTTGATTCTGGAAATAAACGACTTACAGAATTAAGTCTTATTTCATCGGCTTCATATCTTTTAGAAATTAATAAAGACCTTCATTTAAGTGTAGGTCTGCAAGTCGGTGTTATTCAGGGCTCACTAGATTTTTATGGATTTATCTTCAGTGATCAATTAGATGACAAAGGTATTACTGGCCCTTCATTAGAAAACTTACCAAGTACAAATGTTTTTAATCCTGATGTCAATGCCGGTATATTACTTTTTAACAAACAATACTGGTTTGGCTTTTCAGCTTATCACTTAACTACACCTAACATATCGTTTTTAAGCGAAGGAGGAATCACCAAGCCTATAAGATATAATCTTAATGCAGGCTATGTCATCCCATTGAAATATAATAAACGTTATGGCGTGCCCAATCTCAAAAACTATAATGTAACTGTTACAGGACTTTACCAAAGAGAAGGTAATGCTCAACAATTTACGATAGGAGGGTATTATACGAATATGCCTATCATCGTAGGTTTTTGGTATAGAGGTATGCCTTTCTTAAAAAATGCAAGTGATTATGAACAGATAAATCATGATGCAGTTGCATTTCTTTTTGGTTTAAGAGTTAAAAAATTTCAATTCGGATATAGTTTCGATTACTCCTTATCAAAACTCCCTTCTGGGCAGTCGCTCTCCCATGAGATTTCTTTGGCATACCCTCTTCATTCGTATGATGAGAATCCGAAAAAGCCGAAGAAAAAGAAAACCAAAGTTATTTGTCCGTTACCAACTATCTAATACATCACTTTAACGATTAGACTTTTGATGTCATGAAGCTAAAACTAATACTTCTTTTAAGTTATTTCTTAAGTATTGCTTCAATTTCATTTGCAGTAGATTATAAAATTGTTGCAAATGGAAATGAAGTATCAGATGGTGATCTTATAGAAGATTGTACAGGATTGGCGGTTTCTTATGAAATTTCTCCAACTACAGGTATCGATTCTTATGCTTGGGATTTAGGAAATTCAACAACAAGTACGAAAGCCGATCCAGGAACTATTTATGATAAAGTTGGAAGCTATTCTGTTTCTGTGATTTTGTACCTTAGTGATGGTAGTACACAGACAATTTCAGCCTCAAACCTAATTGAGGTTAAGGAAAAACCGGATGTAGAGTTAGTATTGAGTAAGAGTTCAGTATGTAAGGATGAAGTAGTGACATTTTCACATACTGAAGCATTAGGTACGTACGGCTCTATAAAATATATTATTAATGGAACTACATATGCCCCTAATTCTGGAGAGTACTTTGAATATACTGCAAGTCAGATAGGTACTTTCGATGTGGTATTGGATGTTTCCTTACCTACAGGTTGTTCCAATCAATCAAGACAGACGCTAGTCGTTAAAGAAGATTTTACTGTAGACTTTACTTCTGGAGGAAGTACAGTTTCAAAATTCATTACTTGTGATAATTCAAAAGAGCTATCTTTTACGGCTGAAACAAGTCGAGTTTTAGATAATCCCATTTATGAATGGTCCATAAATGGAAGCCTAATTCCAAATTCAGATACGCAGACTTTTACTTATACTTTTACAAATTCGCCCGATTCTGAATATGAAGTAGAAGTAGGTGTTTATGATGGCGATTGTTATAAGGTTTCAGCTACAAAAACTGTTATTGAGTTCATAGATTTTGATGATGCTTTTACGGTGTCTCAATTAAGTGAAGATTGTAATTCAATAAGATATCGATTCACTCCTAAAGCAAATCTATTAGGTGAAAGTGGTAACTTTAGATGGGATTTTGGTAATGGAACTCAAAATGTCAGTACACTCAATTCAAGGACAAGAACATATACCAAAGGAGCTTCCGCTCAGAATATTACAGTTTCATTGACAAATAGAGATGATAATACTTGTTCTTTTAGTGAGACAGTTACCATTCCTGAAGAGAATACAGGAGCTTTTGTGCTTGATGAAAATAGCTTTTGTACTATTCCTGCGACAACAACTGTAACTAGTTTAAACCCTGTTCCTGATGGGGACTATGAATGGAATGTGATAGGAGATACACAATCTAATTATCCAAATACCCCGAACCCAACATTTACATTCTCAAATTATGGGAACTATACAATTCAATTATTGGGCGATGGAGGTTGTTTACTACATGAAGAAAGTATTTTAGTCACAGAATTAGATATTTCTATTGACCTTTCAAATGCTTTTGCCTGTATCAATGATGAGTCTTCTACAACAAATGTACAGTTTGATGCAATTGTAAATGGTACTGGTAATTATGCTTATAGCTGGGTGGTAAGGGACACATATAGGGGAACAACGGCAAATGTAGGTACAGCTCAGTCCGAAAATACGAATCTAACTTGGGGTAGCTATGAAATCGATCTTACTGTTAGAGATATTGACAATGATTGTGAGAATACAGTTACTGAAGAGTTCGAAGTTAGAGTTCGCCCAACAGTTGCTATAGGATTAGATAAAACTGAAATCTGTAATGGAGAAACTGTAACAGGAACCCCAACAGTTGATAACTTTGGTACGGCATATAATAATTTCTTGACAGCTAAAGGAGAAACTATTCTTTTCGCTTGGGATTTTAATGGAGATGGAAACTTTGGCGATGCAAACCCTTACACGTATCAAAACTATCCTCCAACAACAATTGATGTCGGTTTATCTGCTTGGTATAGCTCTGGAGTCAATTGTAGTGCAGTTCCTGTAACTGAAGAATTAGAGATTAAAGCTCCACAAGCCATTTTTTCAATTTCTGCATTAGATATATGTGATCCAACACTTTTAGAAGTTACAAATAATTCTGACGAAGGAGTTGAGGTTGGAAATATTCAATATGATTGGACTTTCGTGATTACAGAAATTGATGGTACTGTTACAAATTACACTTACCAAACATTTGATGTTAATCAAGATCCACTTGTAAATTTAAACATAGGAGCACTTTCTACAGGTCGAATTCCCGAAGGAGCACAGGTAGATATTACTTTAGATGCAAGCCTAGCTTCTACAGGCTGTTCTGATACCTACTCAGAAAGTACGACAATGCTTATCACTCCTGAATTAAGGAATATTGTAGATCACGAGACTACGTGTTTAAATGTAGGTTTAGACTATACTTCTGAGCTTTATGACCCAAGTACTGTAATGACTTCAATTGAATGGAGGTATACACATTCAGATGGAACAATTTTCAGTTTAACTGGAGAAGATGTAAACTTTAATCCTACAAAGCTTGGAGAATATGACGTAGAGGTAATTTTAAGCTATGCTTCTTGTCCTCAGATTGTTTATACACTAAATGATTTAATGGTAAAAGGGATCGATTTTCAAATTGATGGTTTAAGTTCATTTTGTCATGATGAGATCCCAACAAATGATTCTATCAGTATCATTGTAAATGATATTTTTCCAGCAGATAGTACGTTTGAATATACCTGGACTTCAAATGATGCAACATTTACAGGAGTTGGTAAATCTGATTCTTTAACTAAAATAGCTTACTCTGATCTAGACCTCAGAGTCTTTACAGATCAGTCTACAAGAAATCAGATTGACCTCCAATTGAGATTGATTGAAGGAACAGATACACTCTGTGCAGATCAAGGTAATCATGAAATTCTATTAACTAACCCCGAACCTCTTGACTTTGATATCACTCATTCAGCTTATAATATACAATATCAGTATCGCTGTCGTGCTGATACAATACAAGTTAGAACACGTATAGATCATAGATTAAATGATGGGGCAGGGGCAAATGAAAGAGTTTTAGAAGATTATTCCATTGAATGGGAATATATGATGAGTGGCGACCCGCTAGGTACAGGCTATGAGAGTATTACCCCTGTAAACGGAGGAAATAGAGATACGAGAAGTATTTTCATTTTGCCATCTGGTATTTTCGATATGAAAATGATAATCACAGATGCGAATGGTTGTAAGGACTCTCTAGAGTTTGAAGTTGAATCTCCTGAAATTATCCAAGCTGTCTCAAATTTTGAGCAAGATAAAGTACTTACTTGTCCTGGGGTATTGACGCTTATCGATAGTGATTCAAATACAGATTATTCTACTCCAAGTATGTTTGTTTTTTCTAACGGAGATACATTAAAGTCACAAATTATAGAACGTGCGTGGGATTTTGGAGATGGAACAACTGCGCCTGATCCATCAGCTAATTTGACAGAGATTGAACACTTCTTTGAATCTTCAGGGGATGATTCATATGATGTGACTTTGACTATTACGGAAGAATTTCCTGACGGAAATACGAGCTGCGAGACAATATCTGCACCTAAAGAAGTCAAAATTGAAGGCGTTAGAGGTTCATTTGATGTAGATCGTAGAGTAATTCATAAAGGAGAAACGGTTTATTTTACATCTGAATTAGAAGATTTATTCAAAAGTTCTGCAGTAACCTATAATTGGGCTAGTGGAGATGGTAACCTGAGTGGTTATGGAGATTATGAAGAAATGATGTTTACCTATGACACTGAAAGGGATAGTGTATATGTTCCAGCATTATTGTTAGAATCTTCGGGCTGTATTTCAGAAGCTTCAACTGATGTAACTATCAAAGTTTTACCATGTCCTGAAATACCGATAACAGATACAACTTTTTGTGTGTCAGATGATATCAATACTATTTCTGCTTTAGACACATCTTACAATAGTTATCTAAACATTGATGTAGATGGAAATACACTAGTTTCAGAAGTACATTATGAATGGTTGATAGATGGGAATGTGGTTAATTCTGATCAAGAAACCATTTCTTTTGAAGATGGAAGAGACTCTAATCCATTAACTATTGATCCAGATAACGCAGATGGTATTGAGTTAACTGTTAGAGTATGGGTTTCTAGCTTATACAATGGTACAGTACAAACAGATACAGTTTGTTTATCTGAAAGAACGATCAATATAAAATATGAACATAGCCCGTATCCCAAGTTTGATACGCTAGAAACTTGTACATTTTTGTCTCTTGAAAGCCAAGCTTATAACTATAATTATTTGGATGAGAAATTTGCCACAGATGCAGATTATGAATGGCTGATAAATACAGTAAATGGAGGAGATTTAACAAGTACTGATCCTGTATATGATTCGCTAATTGAGTTAGAAGTTCAATCTTTTGATGCAGGTTCAGTACAAATTGATGTAGACCTTTCTCTAACAACGAGTTCAAATCAAAGTTTAACCTGTCCTCAAACAGTTGATACCCTTTTTTCAATTTATAGAAAACCATTAATTACTCTTGTAGATTCAGTAGAGGGCTGTGAAGGAGAGACATTAACTATTAGTCCGAGTGCTGAAGAAATCACAGATAAATACATATGGTCATGGCGTGAGATTTCTTCAGATGGAGGAAGCTTGGATACAGCGAGTATTTCTTTTGGAGAAATCGAATTTACCGAAGGCTTGTACGATGCTGATCGCTATCGAATCGTTTCTACTTGGGAGTTGACAGTGAAAAATAGTTACTCAACCACATGTCATTCTTTAGACACTGTAACTGTGATTTTTAACCAAAATCCAGAACTTATTTTTGAAGAGTTAGAAAATTGTACTGAGTGGTCAGGGAAATATTATGCAGAGAATTTTGAAGGTTTTGTGAGCTTTGAATGGGATGATCCATTGTCGGGAGCTGTAACAGGGGGAACTCTTTCAAGCTTTGATTCTTTGCAGACGAACGATTCGACCTTCTTAAGTTTAGTCCCTGCATCCTTTACAGGTACAAATGTATTTATGGATGTTCCATTGCATTTACACACGAAACTAACTTCAGAAAGTGGCTATGAATGTGGCGTAGATACCGATACAAGTATTCGTTTTTACCGTGAGCCTTTGATCAGTATGGTTGATACTGTAGAAGGTTGTGAAGGAGAGGCCCTTCAGGTATTACCAGATGCAGAAGGCGTAACTACTGATTATGAATGGTCATGGCGAGAAATTTCTTCAGATGGAGGAAGTGTAAATGTGGTCGAGAGTGATTTTGGAGCGATAGAATTTACCGAAGGCTTGTACGATGCTAATCGCTATCGCATCGTATCTACTTGGGAATTGACTGTTAAAAATAGCTACTCAACAGCCTGTTATTCTTTGGATACAGTAACTGTTATCTTCAACCAAAATCCAGAACTATTTTTTGATGAATTGGAGAATTGTACCGAGTGGGCAGGAAAATATTATGCAGAGAACTTTGAAGGTTCTGTGAGCTTTGAATGGGATGATCCTTTGCTGGGAGCCGTATCAGGAGGTACGCTTTCAAGTTTTGATTCTTTGCAATCAAATGATTCGACCTTCTTAAGTTTAGTGCCAGCATCCTTTACAGGCACAAATGTATTTATGGATGTTCCATTGCATTTACATACAAAACTGACCTCAGAAAGTGGCTATGAATGTGGTGTAGATACCGATACAAGTATTCGTTTTTACCGTGAGCCTTTGATCAGTATGGTCGATACAGTCGAGGGTTGTGAAGGAGAAGTCCTTCAAGTTTTACCAGATGCAGAAGGTGTAACGGCTGATTATGAATGGTCGTGGCGTGAGATAGAAACTACAGGAGGAGATGTAAATACGGTAGTGAGTGATTTTGGAGCAATAGAATTTACCGAAGGCTTGTACGAAGCTGATCTGTATCGTATCGTCTCTACTTGGGAATTGACAGTGAAAAATAGTTACTCAACCACATGTCATTCTTTAGACACTGTAACTGTGATTTTTAACCAAAATCCCGAACTTGTTTTTGAAGAGTTAGAGAATTGTACTGAGTGGGCAGGGAAATATTATGCAGAGAACTTTGAAGGTTTTGTGAGCTTTGAATGGGATGATCCGTTGTCAGGAGCAGTAACAGGAGGGACTATTTCAAGTTTTGATTCTATGCAGACGAACGATTCAACCTTCTTAAGTTTAGTGCCAGCATCCTTTACAGACACAAATGTATTTATGGATGTTGCATTGCATTTACATACAAAACTGACCTCAGAAAGTGGTTATGAATGCGGAGTTGATACTGATACGAGTATACGTTTTTACCGTGAGCCTTTGATCAGTATGGTTGATACTGTAGAGGGATGTGAGGGAGAAACCCTTCAGGTATTACCAGATGCAGAAGGCGTAACGACCGATTATGAGTGGTATTGGCGCGAGATATCTTCAGATGGAGGAAATGTAAATACGGTAATAAGTGATTTTGGAGAAATAGAATTTACCGAAGGTTTATACGATGCAGATCGCTATCGTATTGTATCTAATTGGGAATTGATAGTGAAAAATAGTTATTCAACAGTCTGTTATTCTTTGGATACAGTAACTGTTATCTTCAACCAAAATCCAGAACTTGTTTTTGAAGAACTAGAAAATTGTACTGAGTGGTCAGGGAAATATTATGCAGAGAACTTTGAAGGTTTTGTAAGCTTTGAATGGGATGATCCTTTGCTGGGAGCAGTAACAGGTGGAACTCTTTCAAGTTTCGATTCTATGCAGATGAACGATTCGACCTTCTTAAGTTTAGTACCTGCATCTTTTACAGGTACAAATGTATTTATGGATGTTCCATTGCATTTACACACAAAACTAATCTCAGAAAGTGGCTATGAATGTGGTGTAGATACTGATACGAGTATTCGTTTTTACCGTGAGCCTTTGATCAGTATGGTCGATACGGTAGAAGGGTGTGAAGGAGAAGCTCTTCAGGTATTACCAGATGCGGAAGGTGTAACGGCTGATTATGAATGGTCTTGGCGCGAGATATCTTCAGATGGAGGAAATGTAAATGTGGTCGAGAGTGATTTTGGAGCGATAGAATTTACGGAAAGTTTATACGATATTGATCGTTATCGTATTGTATCTACTTGGGAGTTGACAGTGAAAAATAGTTACTCAACAGCCTGTTATTCTTTGGATACAGTAACAGTGATCTTTAACCAAAATCCAGAACTTGTTTTTGAAGAATTAGAGAATTGCAGAGAGTGGGCAGGGAAATATTATGCAGAGAACTTTGAAGGTTTTGTGAGCTTTGAATGGGATGATCCGTTGTTGGGAGCTGTAACAGGTGGAACTCTTTCAAGTTTTGATTCTTTGCAGACGAACGATTCAACTTTCTTAAGTTTAGTGCCAGCATCCTTTACAGACACAAATGTATTTATGGATGTCCCATTGCATTTACACACAAAACTAACTTCAGAAAGTGGCTATGAATGTGGTGTAGATACCGATACAAGTATTCGTTTTTACCGTGAGCCTTTGATCAGTATGGTCGATACAGTCGAGGGCTGTGAAGGAGAAGTACTTCAAGTTTTACCAAATGCAGAAAGTGTAACTACTGATTATGAATGGTCTTGGCGCGAGATTTCTTCAGATGGAGGAAATGTAAATACGGTAATAAGTGATTTTGGAACGATAGAATTTACCGAAGGTTTATATGATGCTGATCGTTATCGCATCGTATCTACTTGGGAATTGACTGTTAAAAATAGCTACTCAACAGCCTGTTATTCTTTGGATACAGTAACTGTTATCTTCAACCAAAATCCAGAACTAGTTTTTGAAGAATTGGAGAATTGTACCGAGTGGGCAGGAAAATATTATGCAGAGAACTTTGAAGGTTCTGTGAGCTTTGAATGGGATGATCCTTTGCTGGGAGCTGTAACAGGAGGTACGCTTTCAAGTTTTGATTCTTTGCAATCAAATGATTCGACCTTCTTAAGTTTAGTGCCAGCATCCTTTACAGGGACAAATGTATTTATGGATGTTCCATTGCATTTGCACACTAAACTAACTTCAGAAAGTGGCTATGAATGTGGCGTAGATACCGATACAAGTATTCGTTTTTACCGAGAACCATTGATTAGTATGGTTGATACTGTAGAAGGTTGTGAAGGAGAAGTTCTTCAAGTATTACCAGATGCAGAAGGAGTAACGGCTGATTATGAATGGACATGGCGCGAGATTTCTTCAGAAGGCGGAAGTGTAAATGTGGTCGAGAGTGATTTTGGAGCGATAGAATTTACCGAAGACTTGTACGATGCAGATCGCTATCGCATTGTTTCTACTTGGGAATTGACTGTAAAAAATAGCTACTCAACAGCCTGTTATTCATTGGATACAGTGACAGTCATTTTCAATCAAAAACCAGAACTTGTTTTTGAAGAGTTAGAGAATTGTACCGAGTGGGCAGGGAAATATTATGCTGAGAACTTTGAAGGTTTTGTGAGCTTTGAATGGGATGATCCTTTGTTAGGAGCCGTATCAGGTGGTACTCTTTCAAGTTTTGATTCTTTGCAGACGAACGATTCAACCTTCTTAAGTTTAGTGCCAGCATCCTTTACAGGGACAAATGTATTTATGGATGTTCCATTGCATTTGCACACTAAACTAACTTCAGAAAGTGGCTATGAATGTGGTGTAGATACTGATACAAGTATACGTTTTTACCGTGAGCCAATTATTAGTATGGTTGATACGGTAGAAGGTTGTGAAGGAGAAGTACTTCAAGTATTACCAGATGCAGAAGGCGTAACTACTGATTATGAATGGTCATGGCGTGAGATAGAAACTACAGGAGGAGATGTAGTCCCAACTATCAATACTTTTGGTAGTATTCGTTTTAGTTCTAAATCTTTTGATGATAGTGTTTATACGACAAATTCGAAATGGGAATTGACTGTCACAAACAAGTACTCTAAAGATTGCTATTCTATTGATACTGTAAACATCATTTTTAATAAAATTCCTACAGCTCAAATTGAGTTTTCAAGAAACCCAATTTGTATTGGAGAAACCTTAGAGCTTTCTGTTGATGAGTCTGATGCACCTAATACTGGAGTGATTTATCATTGGGATATAGATGGGGATGGTGAATATGATTTAGCATCAAAAGGAGATACAACTGTCGTCTATACATCGGAAGGTATTAGGGAAATTAATATGTATATCGAAACATCTTATGGTTGTCCATCTCCTGTAATTACAAAGGAAATAGAGGTCAAACCTTTACCTGTTGCTGATTTCACAGTAGAAAATGTTTGTATTGGGGACGCTTCGAATTTTTTGAATTCATCCTCTATTGCTGATGATTCAGATCTATCATATAAATGGTATTTTAGCTCAGATTCTGAGGGGATTGATTCAGAAGATATGAATCCAACTTTTACTTATTCTGCTCCAGGCGACTATAATGTGAAATTGATTGTAGAAAGTCCATATGGATGTTTAGACTCAGTAGAATTTACAACAACAATACATCCGCTTCCAGAAATGACAGTATCTGAAGATGTATATATTTGTTATGGGGAAGCAATTGAAATAAGCGCTCAAAATGCGCATGAATATTTATGGAGTTCTGAGGATACGACGAGTAATATCATAGTTTCACCTCTTGAAAATACTACCTATTTTGTTACAGGTTATTCGATTTATGGATGTCAAATACTAGATTCAGTAAATGTATTTGTAATTCCTCCAATAGCCGATTCTGATTCAATAAAGGAGGCTTGTGAAGGCGATATTATAACTCTAAATGCAGAAATTGAAGACTATGATAGTATATCACAGTTTTTTGATTGGTCTACGGGTGAGACGACATCAGAGATTGACGTAAATCGAAATGGAAAATATTCTGTTATCACACATGTTGAACATGAAAGTGGAAAAGAGTGTGATTTCACAATTGAATTTGAAGCTGTTTTTCATAAAAATCCATCGGAATCTTTCGAAGATGAAATAGTTCATTGTTTTGAAGATGGACCTATAGTTTTACAGGCTACTCAAGGTGATAACTTCACATATTATTGGGAAGATACAGGAGAAACATCAAGAACAGTAAATAGGTATAGTCCAAATACTTATAAAGTGATCATGATAGATGAATCTCATGAAACGCTTTGTGAAACTGTTGAAGAATTTACCGTCTTCGGCATTTGTGATCCTAGATCCGTTGCTCCAAATGCTTTTACACCTAATAATGATGGTTTGAATGATAAATTTTATGTCAAGCTAGCATATGCTTTAAATATTGAAATCTCTATTTATAACAGATGGGGTGAAATAGTATTTAACGGAAAGTATCCTACTGTTGATGAATCTAATTTAGAGGAAAATGGATGGGATGGAACCTACAAGGGAAAACCCTCTGAACCAGGAGTGTATTATTACACTTTACGATATGAAAGTGAGTTAGAAAGAGGAACCTACATCGAAAAAACGGGTAGTCTTACCCTCATAAAATAAATCTTTATAATCTTTAAACCTTCTCAATTTTGAGAAGGTTTTTTTATTGTACATTAGATGATAGCACATGAAAAAAGTAATAGATCGATTCTCTGAACAGGCAGCAGGATATTTGCTTTATAGACCTCTTTACCCAAATGATTTGATTTTGGATATTTTGAGTTATGTAGAAAATAGACAATGCTTTTGGGATTGCGCGACTGGTAATGGTCAAATAGCTTCAGAGCTTGCTCGATATTTTAATGAAGGTTACGGGACAGATATAAGTGAAGAGCAGTTGAAGTATGCTATACCTAGATCTAATGTCATTTATAAGAAGGAGCGCGCTGAAAAAACTAAATTTCATCATAATCAATTCGATCTAGTTACGGTTGCTCAAGCTGTACATTGGTTCGATTTCAAGACTTTCAATAAAGAAGTAAAACGAGTCCTTAAACCTAATGGAGTACTTGCAATAATCGGATATGATTTACTAAGAAGTTCGCCTGAAATAAACCTATTAATAGATGAATTCTATTATGAAGTTATTGGACCTTACTGGGATAAGCAGAGGCAACACATCGACCATCATTATCAAACGGTGACCTTTAATTTTGATGAAATTGAATATGTCAAACAAAGATATATTACAGTAAATTGGACCATAAATGAATTGGGTGGATACTTTGAAACGTGGTCGAGTGTTCAGAATTATCTGAAAGAAAAACCAAGGACCAAACCAGTAAAAGAATTAATTCAAAAGATAGAACCTTATTGGGGAAATAAAGAAAAAAAAGAATTCAAGTTCCCAATATTTATGAGGATAGGTAAGAACAAAAAGTAGAATAGTATATATTTATCGTATGATTTTTTTCAATATTTTACTTAGTAAATCTCTACAGGAGGAGTCCGAATTATTAATTACAGCTTATTCATCAGGGCTTGGAGTGTGCCTTTTTCTTGCACTTTTATTACTTTATATAGCTCTTGATATATTTTTTAGAAGAAGACGGTTCTTGTCCACAGCCTTATCCTCAAGTGGTATTATTGTTAGTAAGATTCCAGGTAAATATACCTATGTTGAAGTAGATGAAGATGGTTATGAATATGAGGAGGTAACTCCATCAAAACTAATCGCTTTTATAGAGTTTGATATTTTTGATGGTAGAAGATTTAAGATTGAATCCATCAATTACAGAACCACAGAGCCAAATGGAAAGGTAGAGGTAAAATATAACCCAAAAGACCCATTAGATTATATGGTTGATGGATATTATTTAGAGCCTCAAAGTAAGACTAAGCTCACATTGGCTACATCCACTATCTTTTTCATTTTAAGTCTGTTTTTCTCATACCAGCTATTGGCGGAATATTTATTTAACCTAAGGTATCTATCTTAATTGTCTATTTCAGTTCTACCCATTTTTTCAGCTAGGATACTTATGTAGAACAACTGAAAAGCATGATATAGCATTATTGGAACTAAGAACAAACCAGCTTGAGTCATTCCAACAAAAAGGACATTGGAAAAGACTGTTCCGTGAACCAATGATTTCTTTGAACCACAAAATAATGCAGTAATTTGATCTTGTCTGTTAAAGCCTAGAAAGTTGCTAATAACCTTTACAGCTTGCATCACTAAAAAGAATAGAAAAACGATCGCAAAAGCTAGAACTAATAATTCAAGGGTTTCCATTTGTTCAAAAATTCCTTGTTCAAATGAATCACAAAAACTCTCATATACTATTATAAGGATAATGGCTTTATCAAAATTGCCTAATTGAGCTTTGTATCTGATAGCCCATTTACCCCAAAATTTGTTTAATACAACACCTAAAATTACAGGTAATAAAATTTGGAGAAATAGTTTAAGGAATATATCTCTAATGGCTAGATCACTACCTTGAGCTTGTAAAAAAGGACTCATCCATAGAGGAGTGAGTACCATTCCTATTAGACCTGAAATACTTGCATTAAAAATTGCTGATGGAATATTACCTTTGGCAATCGACACCATTACTACAGAAGATGATACTGTAGAAGGGAGTACTGCTAAGTAAAAAACCGCAAGCCAATAAAGACGGGTTTCTTCAGAATTTATGAATGGATAAAAGCATAAAACTAGAAGAGGAAATATGATGAAAGTAGTGCTTTGAATTAGTAAATGAAGTTTCCAATTACTCAAATCTTCTTTCATTTGAGAAGGGCTTAGCTTCAATCCATAAAAGAAAAAAATACCAGCTATACCGTAAGTACCAATTTCTTCTAAAGGAAGAATATGTCCTAATTGAGGAATAAAATATGCAAGGATGATCATCAAGATCAGAAGGAGTACAAACTTATCTACTTTCATTCTGTAAAAATAGATATATAAAAAAGAATAAGAAGGTCGTTAGATTTATTTTATATTTTATTGAATTTTCATTCTTAACTTATTAAGAATGAAAATTTACACAATTTATGTGTAGATGTAATTCTATCGCAAAAGTGAGTCAAGTGTCAGAAAGATTTGATTGAAGGGACTTTTAGTTCTACCAATAAATCCGCCAATCATACAATGAATAAATTAACACCAAGTAAATATATAGTTCAATATATTTCTACAAGTAGCTTATCGAGAGTCTAATTTAAGGGCACAAATAGAAACTATATTTTTTTAACTTCTAATGTTATGGAAAAATATGATACCGCATTTAAAGAGATAGTTCTAGACTTACTTTCATCAGGATATTCAATAAGTCAATTAGCCAAAGATTATCAAGCAAGTTTAATTACGCTTAGTAATTGGCTGAAAAGTCAATAAGTCCTGAAGGTTTATTGGTTGGAAGGATGTTAATTGTTGAAATATAGGTAGTTAAATAATTAAAGAAATCCCTGGGAAATACTGAACTAGAACGTTATATCTTAAAAATAACATGAGCATTTTCTCCAAGAAAGACTGAATAAGTACGAGTCGATTAAGAGTTATAAATGTTTTTATTCAGTTGAGAAAATGTGTACGAACTTAAATTAAAGACTAGTAGAAACTCGTTTTACAAATGGGATTATTTCATACAGGTATAAACATCTAGTTTGTGAAGTATACACATCAAATCAAAAATCAGAAGAATATTTGAAGATAACCTCCGAATCTATGGCAGTTACAGAATTCGCAAATAACTGGGTTAAATTGATCTTGTCCTTTTAGATGCTATGTAGCTCGTCTAACTCGAGAGATGGGACTAAGGAGTATACTAAAAAAGAAAATATATAATTACCACTGATTCTATATATGGTCAACTTGTTGCAGAGAATATATTGAATCAAATTTTCACAGAGAATATGCTTTGTAAAACATGGGTATCAGATATTAATTATATCTGAGTATCCGATTAGTGTATTTACTTAACAATCAGGAATGATCTCGCAGACTAAATAGCTTTTATCTGTATTATTCTTCGAAAGAAATTAAATATTAATATTATGTTTATCTCTTCATTTAAAATAGAGTATGCATCCGAATCCTACATTCATAAAGTCAAAGAAATCTAGAGAATCGTTTCTGAATTTTGTGACGCTATATAGCAATGTTCTCCCTATATCTCCATAAAAGGAAATTTTATTTATAGAATTCTCTTCACCTATTTTAATATCAAAGCGTGTAGCTAAGAAGTATCGAGAAGTTACATCTGTCCTAAACCAATAATACCCCCTAGGGTAACCTGCAATTAGACCTTCATGCTGTGGTCCAAAAAAATAGCTAAATGTATTCCCTAAAGCTAAAGGGTAGTAGCCTATTTTTTGGGATATAAGAAAAGGTTTCACAAGCCAAAGTGTATACTTCGCGTTAATTATATTTTTAGCTCGACCTCTAGTGTTAGAAGGCACAAATCCATAACCTAATTCGAAATAATGTTTACTTTTTTTTCCTCTTATATACCCTGCACCAAAATTAAGTAGTCCATTACCTCCTCCAGTATGAATATTAAGGTAATTAGGGATTAGTTTAGACCTTTTTTGGCCAAAACTCACAAATGTGAAGGTTAGTAATGTGATGACTAAAGTGTATATTTTTATTCTACTTCTATGATTTCCCAAGTCAATTCTAAGTTTGATGATATTGTGAAAATGGAGTAATTCTTATCAATCACATCATCTATCTGAATAGATGGAATATCCTTGTTTGTATAAGGAAAAGTTATTTCTGTTTCATGTCCATGTCCGTGAATATTAGCCAATACATTCGGTGTATTGCTAATAATGGAATCAAGCTTTGGGAAAAGTCTCAAGTCTATACTATTGTCTGTTGGTTTTATCCCTACATGAGAAAAAATGATTGATGCTTTAACTGAATCATTTTCTTGTAATTCATTTTCTAACCAAACGATATCAGGTACACTAAAGTCATATTGAAACTCTCTTGAATTAGTATTATAGAATATAAATTTGACACTATCTAGTGTGAAAGAGTCATTCAATGGGCCATACATTTCTTCAAAAGCATCAATACCTGTTCCGAGTAGGTCGTGATTTCCAATAGTAGAAAAGAATGGAATTCGCATTTTTTTGAAGAACTCCAAACCAACCCTATATTCTTCTGGCAGTCCAAACTCTGTAATGTCTCCACCAAGAATGGCAAAAGGAATATCATCTCTTGCGCTAATATCTTTAACGACATCGTCTAACTCATCAAATGAATTTTGATTATCGGTTAGAAAGATGAACTGAATAGAATCATTTTTAGGACTAAAATCAGAAAGAAGCATTTTATTCTTCTGATGAATATTCTTCTCATCTTCTTCAAAGTCTATATCAAAGGGTGTGAACTCATAAAGGTTACAACTAGCAAGAAGGCAGGTGCAGACAACAGTTCTTGTAAGTGATATAGCTAGTCTTGAATGGTTAATTTTTTTCATATTTTAAGAAAAGCATTGGAAGTGAAGAACTTCCAATGCTTTGAAGGAGTGTAATACTTAATGAATGGTGAGGGTTAATCAAGTTGCCAACTTTGAGCTGACATTTTCAAATGTGGGTTAAACTTAGGTTGTGACTAAGTTTTTCATGGAAATTATAATGGGTTTATAAATCTAATATGTGTACAATTTATGTGATTTTGTAATAGTCACATTATCAATTTGATGTAATTAGTTTTTAATCTTTTATAAAGATATATTTTTATTCAGATTATTATAAGTTACTCTGTGAATACTCTTAACACCTACTATTGATATTGATTTAAATATGTTAATGTCAAATAAGCTTGTTCAATAATGGTGTATTTTTATTTGAATGTTAATATATTTGATATATTAATTAAAATATTCTAATTCGTAGGCTAATTCAAGGAACGCATAAGTATGTATTATTATTTGAAAGGAAAACTAACCTTAAAAGCCCCAACTTTTATAGTGTTAGACGTGGGAGGGATAGGATATGAAATTTTTGTGTCTTTAAATACATCATCGAGCCTACAGGAAAATAATGAATACAAATTGTATACTTATTTTCATGTAAAAGAAGATCAACAAAGTCTTTTTGGTTTTACTACTCTTTTAGAAAAAGAACTTTTTGAAGCTTTGATAAGCGTTTCAGGTATTGGACCATCAACTGCTTTGGCCGTTTTATCATCTATGAATCCTGAGGAAGTCATTCAAGCAATTCTTGGTGAAGACCTTAAAAGTATTCAGTCGGTAAAAGGAATTGGAGCTAAGACTGCTAAAAGGTTGATCATCGACTTGAAAGATAAAGTAAGTAAGTTAGACCTACCTGAAGGTTTCGATACTAGTTCAGCTAGAACTTCATCTTCATACAATCCAAATATACAAGAAGCTCTTGAGGCACTTTTACAGTTGGGCTTTGCCAAACCAGCTGCCGCAAAAGTTTTAAAGTCTGTTTCTGCCAAATACGGAAATGATTTGTCAGTAGAAGACTTAATCAAATATGCACTTAAAAATTAATATATGAAGCACCTCTACACAGCGTGAAAAACTAAATAGTGTATATTCATTTTATGTGAATAATGTTTCTTTTCAAGGAAAATATTACTGATAAGAACTTTTCTGCCTCTAAATCAAGGTAGACCAATTGCTTATACCTGAATATTTCCTTTTTTTAATAAAGTTGTAGAGATAGCTAATTTCAATTGTTTTGACTAGGATAACCAAATTAATAAGGCTGTGTTTAGTATTCAGTTTTGTGTTTACACTACTGTCTAATATTTCAGCTGCCCCAAAGACGAGGTTTCAGCAGATACCTCAAAATGTGGTATTGGATCAAGATACAACTAAGAAGTCTGGCAAAGTTAAGGGAATCAAACCCTACGAGTCCGATCGTTATGGAGACCCTTTTTCGAATAAGAGAACATCTTCACCGGTAATTATTCAAAATCCTGATGCGATTAAGTTAGGTGTTGAATTAGATTCATCTGGAAAGAACTTTAACGTTTCAGAAACATATGATGGGCTAGATTATAGACCAGAAACACAAATACCTTATGGAAGCTATGAAGTTTATAGGTATTTGAAAGACCAAAATGATTATTGGAAAAATCTTGCCATCCAACAAGATGGAGGGGATAACTTGCCTGGAGATGACAACCGTAGAATCATTCCTGTAATTGATGGTGGAAAAGTAGTGGATTGGTTGTTTGGTGGTAGCACTATAGATATACAAACGTCAGGTAACCTTGTTCTTGATTTTGGAGGACTTTGGCAACGTGTAGACAATCCTGAAATTCCAGTAAGACAGCAAAGGGTTGGAGGTTTTAATTTTGATCAACAGATTGGTTTCAGTATGGTTGGTCAGATTGGAACAAAGCTTCAAGTAAGTGCGAACTACGATACGAAGAGTACCTTTGATTTTCAGCAACAATTTAATATTAACTATACTGCGGCCGAGGAGGATATAGTCCAAGATGTTCAAGTTGGTAATGTTAGCTTTCCAGTATCTAACTCTTTGATTACAGGTGCACAAAATCTTTTTGGTGTTTACACTAAGTTACGCTTTGGGAATTTATGGGTTAGCTCAATTTTTTCATCACATCAAGGAGCTACTGAAACCATTGTAATTAAAAATGGTGCACAGACACAAGAAGTAGAACTTCAAGGGTATGAGTATGATGAAAATCGTCACTTCTTTTTAGGTCATTATTTTAGAGACAGGTATGAAGGTGCTTTAACAGCCTTACCAAATGTTGCTGCAGGTGTTGATATCACTAACATTAAGGTATATGTGACAAATAGATCTAATGCCACTCAGAACTTAAGAGGTGTGGTTGGACTTTTGGATTTGG
This sequence comes from Sediminitomix flava, assembly GCF_003149185.1. Lineage (NCBI taxonomy): Bacteria > Pseudomonadati > Bacteroidota > Cytophagia > Cytophagales > Flammeovirgaceae > Sediminitomix > Sediminitomix flava. The sequence goes on from NZ_QGDO01000003.1 coordinate 866,326, forward strand.
GTGAAGGAGATCCTTTTAATAATGAATGGGGAGGGAATGGGGTTTCTAATCCAACAGATAATGGTAATAATACTCTTTATTCTCAACTGAGTAATATAGATCGTACACCAACAAGTGTTAGAGCAATACTTGAAAGTGAAGGATTAAATAATGGTACAGAATACGAAATATTAACTTCAGCAAGAGAATTAACAGAGGCTGAATATACAATTCACGGAGGAGTAACAAAAAATAGTTTAGGATACATAAGCCTTAAAACTCCTCTCAGAAATGATGAAATGCTTGCAATTGCTTTTGAATATTCTGTTCAAGGTCAAAGATTTCAAGTAGGTGAATTGCAGAACGATATAAATACCTTAGGTTTAGGAGCTACCGATTTGATCTTTATGAAGCTTTTAAAGCCTGCCTCTATTCAGATCGACGTGCCTAACCCTAATAATCAAAGTGAGATTGTTAGGTATCCTGCTTGGGATTTAATGATGAAAAATATTTATTCATTAGATGCTACAGGCTTACAACGTGATAACTTTAGGTTTAATGTTATCTATAGAAATGATGCTACTGGAGCTGATAACCCAAGTATACAGGATATACCTGCGCTTAAAGATTCACTTTTTGTTAGAATTTTTAACGTAGATCAATTAGATAGAAACCAAAGTCGAAATCCAGATAGCTTTTTTGATTATGTTTCAGGAGTAACCGTAAATGAAAATGACGGATTATTAATCTTTCCTGTTCTAGAGCCTTTTGGAGAAACAATGAGTAGTACTCTCCAACAAGTGGGAGCTTCTGGTTTTGAAAGTCAGTATGTTTTTAGTGATCTCTATAGTCAGACAAAAGCAGATGCTCAGAACAATACAATTCAGAATAAATATTATATCCAAGGAGAGTATCAGTCATCCTCAGGTGGAGATATTTTTCTTCCAGGTATAAATATTTCAGAAGGGTCGGTAGTCGTAACAATGGGTGGTTCTCCTTTATCAGAAGGAACTGATTATAGTGTAGATTATCAGTTTGGTAGGGTTAAAATTTTAAATCCAAATGTTTTAGGTTCTAATCAAGATATCAGAATTACGTATGAGAGAGCAGACCTGTTTAACGTTAAAACTAAAAATCTAGTTGGAGTTGATTTAGAATATCATTTCTCACCAGATTTTAAGTTGACCTCGACTTTGCTTCATTTAACGGAAAGACCATTGACTTCTAGAGTTTCAGTAGGCTCAGAGTCTTTGAAGAACACCATGTGGGGTACGACCTTAGATTATAGATCAGAATCTAGGTTTTTAACAAAAATGGTAGATGCTTTACCTGGTATTAGTACGAAAGCTCCATCTAATTTTGTGTTTAAAGGTGAGTTTGCTCAGCTTATTCCTGGAACACCTAAAATAGTCGGTGACGAGGGGACTGCATATATAGATGATTTTGAGGGAAGTGAGATTTCATATAATCAAACTAGAACGGTTCAAGAGTGGAAGTTAGGTTCTACTCCTGTTCGTATTTTGGAAGATATAGGATTGGACCAAGGAAGTGATTCTTTAGCCGTGAACTATAATAGAGCAAAGGTTGCTTGGTATAACATTGATAATATCTTCTATTCAAATGGTAATGGTACGTTTTCCCGACCTTCAAATATTACTGATCAAGATTTAAATAATCATTACATAAGAAGTATTGGTTTTAACGAGGTTTTTCCAGGTAGAGATCAACAGCAAATTTCTACAAATGAAATTTCTTTTGATATCGCGTATTATCCAGAAGAAAGAGGACCTTATAACTACTCCGAAAATGTAACCTCAGATGGTAAATTAAATAATCCAGAATCAAACTTCGGAGCACTTACAAGGGCTATTCAAACCAATGTAGATTTTGAGAATCTTAATATACAGTATATTGAATTTTGGTTACTTGACCCATTCTTAAATGGTCCAAATGGACAAATTGAAGGGGCTACAAATAATAATACTGGAGGACGTTTTTACTTTAACCTAGGAGATATCTCCGAAGATTTAATTCCTGATGGACAACATTTCTTCGAAAATGGATTGTCTGCTAATCAAGATCAAAACAGAGAAAATGACCCTTGGGGAGTAATCCCTAATGTAACTCCTTTGGGAACAAATGCATTTAATCAAGCGGTGCCAAGAGATGCTCAAGATGTTGGGTATGATGGTTTAAGGAATGATGATGAAGTGAGCTTCTTTAGTGATTTCTTAAGTGTTTTAGGAGCTAATCTTAATGCAGATGCTTTAGCTCAAATAACAGCTGACCCATCATCTGATAATTTTAGGTATTATTTAGATGCAGGGTTTGATCAAGAAGATGCGAAGATTTTAGCTCGTTATAAAGACTTTAATAACCCTGATGGTAACTCACCAGCAAATAGTGGAAATGCAGATTTTCCATCTTCTTCAACTAGTATTCCCGACAATGAAGACTTGAACAACGATAATCAAGTCAACCTTACAAATAAGTATTATGAGTACGAATTAGAATTTAGGCCTGAGGATTTTGACCCTAGTTTGCCATTGTCTCCTAATTTGAAATATGCGACAGATAGAATCACAGCTAATGTTAATGGAGAGGAGGTAAATTGGTATCAATTTAGAATACCTGTCAATCAAAGTGATGAAGCTGTAGGAGGTATAGATAACTTAAAATCTGTTCGTTTCATGCGAATGTATATGACAGGCTGGGAGCAACCCGTAGTTTTAAGAATGGTAGACTTTAAGCTTGTCGGTGCTCAATGGAGAGTTTTTGCAGGAGATATTGATGATAGAAATGCTTCGCCAATTGAAGGTGTTCCTGATAATACTGGTTTTACAGTGGCTTCAGTGAATATTGAACAAAATGGAGTGTCTAATGGAGAGACAACTCCTTATGTTGTACCTCCAGGGATAATTCGTGACTTTGACCCTACATCTACAGTGACAAGGCAATTAAATGAGCAATCTATTCAATTGTCCGTAAATCGATTAGAACCTGAAGAGGGAAGAGGTGTTTATAAAACATTTAGTTTAGATCTTATCAACTATGAACGACTTAAAATGGAAATTCATGCTGAGGGGGGGAATCAAGTAAATGATGATGAGGCTGTAGCATTCATTCGATTAGGTACTGACTTTACTCAAAACTATTATGAAATAGAGGTACCATTGAAACTGACAACTCCAAGAACGTCAAGTGCTCCATCGCAGGTTTGGAGGCAAGAAAATAGAATTGATTTAGAGCTTGCTAGATTAATCGATGTTAAGCTTAATCGAGACACAGATAGATTTCCATTAGATAGTGTTTTTGTCAATCCTGAAAAAATTGGGAATTATACAGTAAGTGTTAGAGGTCGTCCAGATTTAAGTAGCGTAAAATCTGCTATGCTTGGTTTACGAAATAACACTCAGAACAAAACAATCGAAGATGTGATTGTTTGGTTTAATGAATTAAGAGTATCAGGAATTAATACGTTTTCTTCTTGGGCTGCCAATGCTCGTTTAGATGCTTCATTGGCTGATTTTGCAGATCTTTCGACCAATATAAGTTACAGCACTGCTGGCTTTGGTGGAATTCAAGACCCAATATCTGCTCGTCAACGTTCAACGAATATGAACTTTGGTATAACTACAAATATCCAACTGGATAAATTATACCTAAATAGAGTTGGTATTTCATTACCAGTACTGTTTTCTTATCAAAGAGGTACTTCAGAGCCTTACTTTGATCCATTTGACCCAGATGTTCCCCTTGACCTCAAAATTAAAACCTTCGAAAACACTAGTGAGGGGATAAATTATAGAAATGAGGTCATGGAAGAAACTTGGGCTAGGAGTATTAACATTTCAAATTTCTCTAAGAGAAAAATGAATCCGAATGCGAAATCTTACCCTTGGGATATTGAGAATGTTTCTCTTTTTGGAGGGTATTCAGATTCTTATACTAAGAGTATGAATATCAATGAGCAAAATGGAGAGCGTTGGAATACAGGCTTCAATTATGCTTATACAAATCCATTAAAACCTTGGGAGCCGTTTAAGAATTCTAAATTTCTTGATGCAGGAATTTTCAGATTAATAAAAGACTTTAATCTGATGCCAATCCCATCTAATTTTAATACCCGATGGGAAGTGAGAAGAGATTTTACTGAAACGCAATATAGGTCTCAAAGTTTTGGTGAATTTGTAGTAGATGAACCACTATATGATAAGAGTTTCCTTTTCAATAGAAATTATAATTTGGGGTGGAATATATCTAATAATTTGAATTTGACATATACTTCAAATGCAAATTCAATTATTGATGAACCCCTTGAAACAAACCTTTCATCTAATGAAGTTTGGAATCAAATTGCGGAATTAGGAACACTAAGAAATTACAATCAGACAATTTCAGGGAATTATGCATTACCGCTAGATAAGTTTCCACTTACAAGCTTTTTGAGTGCGAATGCTTTATATACTGCAGATTTGGGATGGACGGGTTCTCCTGATGATTTTGTAGGTACAGATGGTAATGATCTAGGTAATACTATTCAAAATAGACAACAGATTGCCTTGAATGGTAAAGTTTCTATGACAAAAATCTACTCTTCAATACCTTACTTACAGCGATTTGAAAAATCTGGAGGAAGCCGTAGTAGAAATAGATCAAGAAGTAGAAACAGAGCTTCTTCAAGTGAAGATGTACTACAATGGAGGATTGAAAGGCTAGATGCAAAAATCAAGAAACTTAATGATAAGTTACTTAAAAAGAAGAATAAGAATCAGTACAAGTTAGAGAAGGAAAGAAAAGAACGTGACGAGGTACTTGATAAAATGAGGAGAGAAGTTGAGAAACTCAAAGCTGAAAATAAGCCTTATGAAGTTTTAGAAGAACAAATAGGTGAGTTGGAAAAATCTCCTCTGCCGACAGAAATAAAAATTAAAGAAAAGGCAGAACAAGAGGCATTAGAAAGATCTCAACAATCTGAGGATGAACAGAAGCCTGAAAAAGAATCTAGATTAGAAAAGAAAATTGCGAAGTTGCAGAAAGAAAAATCGAAGTATGAAACTGAGCAAAGAGAAAGAAGAAAACAAAATAAAAAGCCTAAACAGAATAAGGTTTTAGATACTACACTCAAATTCATTACGATGTTGAAAGAAATTGATGGTAGTTATTCCGAAACAAATTCTACGGTTTTACCAGGTTTTCTTCCTACTCCTAAAAACTTTGGAATGGCTGAAGGTTTTGAAGCACCAGGGTTACCATTTGTACTAGGTCAGCAAGATGTGAATTTTGTAGAGGAAGCAAGAAATAAAGGATGGTTATCTCAAAGTTCATCTCAGAATGGGCAATTCACGCAAACTGCTCAAGAAGAATGGAATCTACGAGCCACACTTGAACCATTCACAGACTTTAGAATCGAGCTTACTGGACGTAAACAGGAAATGGCTAATTATTCTGAAGCTATTTTTCAACCAGATGCAGAAGATGGAAAGTTAGCTTCTAGAAGCGGTAGTTATGGTATTTCTTTTTTCAGTATACCAACGGCCTTCAGAGGAGATGAAATTGCATCGGCTACATTCAATGAGTTTTTAGATAATAGACAAGCAATTCAGAGTCGATTGGAAACGCAAAATAACGTTCCTCAAAATAGTTATGGATTAAATGCTCAGGATGTATTAGTGCCAGCTTTCTTAGCAGCTTATAGCGGTGGAAATGCTGAGAGCTATAGTTTGAGCAGTTTCCCAGAGTTTCCTATTCCGGGTTGGACTGTTTCTTACACAGGGCTTTCTAAGTTAGGATTATTTAAAGACATCTTTAGTAGTGTTACTTTAAATCATAGCTATGAGTCGATGTATAATATTGGAAATTATAATTCATCACTATTCTATGAGGCTTCGGCAGTTGGTTTAGATAAGTCAGTTGATGATGTTCCTGATGACATTATACTTGATGAGAATACGAACAATGTAATTCCATTATACACCATTTCTCAAGTAACAATCAATGAGCGATTCTATCCGCTGATTGGAGTGAATGTAGCAATGCACAATAATTGGCAGTTCAGGTTTGATTATAATAAAGAGCGAAATCTCGTCTTAAACCTCACAAATCCTGAGGTGTCCGAACGAAGAGCCGATGACTATAGTTTGAGTATTGGTTATACCAAAGCAGGATTGAAATTACCTTTCCGAAGTAAAGGTTCTCAAATTGTTCTTAAAAATGACTTAACATTCAGTATGGCGTTTACATTGAGAGATGAAACGACTTATCAAAGGTCAGTTGAGAATGAAATAACGTTGATTACAAATGGACAGAAAAACTTTAGAATCCGTCCTACATTAGATTATGTACTAAATAATAGAGCTAGTTTACAGATGTATTTTGAACGTTCAGTGAATGATCCACGTATATCTACTTCGTTCAGAACAGCATCTACTGCATTTGGATTCCAATTCAGATATTCACTAGCACAGTTATAAATTAATACCATTAAAAAAGAATGAAATTCACCCTTAAAAGAATGTTGATGACTCCAGCTTTTGTGTTGGGGGCATTTAGTGCAGCGTTGGCGCAATCGCAAGAACCAACAGAGGTAATAGAAGTAGCTCCAAAAGATTGGGTGCACCTTTCATATAATGATAGCAACATTTATGGCGTTGGTACTTTCAAAGCCAATGAATACTTGAAAAATAAAAAACCGCAGAAAAAAGTAGTTGTTGCTGTAATAGATTCTGGAGTCGATAAAGATCATCCTGCTTTAGCACCAGTGATGTGGGTGAATGAAAAAGAAGTAGCCGGAAATGGGGTTGACGATGATAAGAATGGATACATAGACGATATCAACGGTTGGAATTTTATCGGAGGAAAAGATGGTAAGAATGTAAATGAAGATTCTTATGAGCTAACTAGAGAGTATCTTCGTTTATCTGAAAAATATGCTGATGCAAATAAAGACGAGTTAGCAAAAGATAAAAACTATCAAAGATACCTTGAAATCAAGAAAGAATTTCAGTCTGAAAGACAAGATAGTGAGCAAGGTTTAGTTCAATATGAAGCATTAGATGAGATGTTTACCAAAGCAGCTCGTTTAATGAATGCTTATTTTGATACAGAATCTATCATTTATGATTCTTTGAATAATTTAGAGTCGCCAGATATCAAAATTCAAGAAGCAAATGGATTCCTTTTATTCGCTCATGAAAATGGATTGACTCAAGAAATGCTTGGAGAAGCAATTAATTATTTTGAAAATAAACTTAATTATGGCTTAAATATAGAGTTTGATCCTCGTCCGATTGTAGGAGATGACTTTAGTGATAAGACTGAAAAAGATTACGGAAATAGTGATGTTATTGGCCCTGATTCAGAGCATGGAACTCATGTAGCAGGTATTATTGCCGCTCAAGCAGGAGTTGAATCTGGATTACAAGGCGTAGCAAATAATGTTGCAATTATGTCAATTCGTACGGTCCCTGATGGAGATGAAAGAGATAAGGATGTAGCTAATGCAATCAGGTATGCCGTTGATAATGGTGCTGATATTATAAATATGAGTTTCGGAAAGTCAATTTCTCCATCTAAGAAAGTTGTTGATGATGCTGTTAAATATGCAATGTCAAAAGGTGTATTGTTACTTCATGCAGCTGGAAATGATGCCGTGAATATTGATGAAGAGACACATTACCCAAGCAGAACATACTTAAATTCTCGTAAGAAAGCGAATAACTGGATTGAAGTTGGGGCTTCTAGTTGGAAGTCTGGTGAAAATTTAGTCGCTAACTTCTCAAATTATGGTAAGAAAACAGTAGATGTATTTGCTCCTGGTGTAGATATTTATTCTACAGTTCCGAATGGCGGATATGAAAAGTTGAGTGGAACATCGATGGCAACTCCTGTTACTTCGGGTGTGGCGGCTTTGATCAAAAGTTATTTCCCTGATCTAAGTGCTAAACAAATTAAGAGTATTATTATTAAATCTGCTACCAAATTAAAATCGAAAGAGGTTAATTTCCCTTCTGAAATGGGAGAGGAAGTGAAAGGTAAATTTGGTGAGTTGAGCTCTACTGGTAGTATTGTTAATGCTTACGAAGCAGTGAAAATGGCAGATAAAATGTCAAAATATTAATTGACAATAAATCTGAGATACAAAAAGGGAATACATTTTTTGATGTATTCCCTTTTCTTATGAGTTTAATTTCTAAGCTTCTTTATTGTTATTGTATTCTGTCAGTTCATCAATCACTTCTACACTTTTCTCCATGAAGTGATTACAAATAGCCATCATTTCATCATTTTCAAAAGGCTCTCGTTCATATTGCTCAATTCTTAAAATTTGATCTTTAAGAGAATGCACTCCCATGATGTCAAATGAAGGTTTTAGTTTATGAGCAATCTTGCTAAGTGTCATTAAATCTTTAGCTTCGATACTGCTTTTAAATTCGTCTAGTGCAGTTGTCGTATTATAGATAAATGAATGGATCATTTTTATAATGAAATCTGAGTTTCCATTCGACATTGATTCCAACTTGGCTAGATTACATAGTCTTAGTTTTTCCATAGAAGGCTGTGCTGTTGGTAAGGTATTTATGTCTAAATATAGATTAATATCTTATTTTTGGCTGTTCATATTGAGGTAGAAAGGTACACTCAATATTTTTAATGAAATTCTGTCACCTTGTTTATTGATAATGTTCAAGACTAGATATAAAAAACACATTTTAGATTTCAGGTTTACGGCACGTACTTCTCGTGGTGCTATGCAACAAAAGGAAACATTTTTTATTCAGATAAAAGATGAACAGTCGGGAAAAGTGGGTTTTGGTGAATGTAGTACCTTGAAAGGTTTAAGTATTGATGCTATTCCTGATTATGAGAATCATCTCATCCAAATTCTTAGTCTCGTTGAAAAGTGTGAAACATCGGATGAAGTACTAGAAATAGATGAACTAGTAGATTTCCCAAGTATAAAATTTGGTTTAGAAATCGCTTTAGCTGATTTAGAAAGTGATGCTCAATATCAAGTATTTGATACTCCGTTTTCAAACGGTCAGACAGGAATTCCAATCAATGGACTCATCTGGATGGGTGATAAAGACTTTATGTTTGAGCAAATCAAAGCAAAGTTAGATAGTGGTTTTGATTGTATTAAAATAAAGGTAGGAGGGATTGACTTTGAAGAAGAATGTAGCCTAATGGCCTATATCCGTCAACATTTTAGTGAAGATCAAATAACGATTCGCGTAGATGCAAATGGAGCTTTTACCCCAGATAATGCCTTAGAAAAACTCAAGAGGTTATCTGATTATAAATTACATTCAATCGAACAACCTATAAAAGCAGGTCAGATAGAGCAAATGTCCAAGTTATGTGAGCTTACACCTTTAGACATTGCATTGGATGAAGAATTGATTGGTGTTAAAGAATTAGAAGCTAAGGAACTGTTATTAAATCAAATCAAACCTCAATATATTATTTTAAAACCTTCATTAGTCGGTGGTTTTATTTCATCTGAGGAATGGATTCTTCTTTCTGAAAAAAGAGAAATTGGTTGGTGGATGACTTCTGCCCTTGAAGCGAATGTAGGTTTAAATGCAATAGCTCAATTTACTTCAAAATATAATACTAAAATCCCTCAAGGTTTGGGTACAGGTCAGTTGTATCATAATAATATTGGCTCTCCTTTAGAAATTAAACAGGGAAAATTATTCTACAATAAGTCTCTTCCTTGGAATCCGATATTTTAATTCTGTTTTAACTAAAAAAACCTTTTGGAATTCAGCGTTCCAAAAGGTTTTACTAATAGTTGAATTAAGGATTAGCCCTTATTCAATTGTTGTTTTGCTTTCTCTGTAAGCCCGTTTTTTTGATCAATAATTTGGTCAGCAAACTTCTCTATTTTAGACTTACCTACCTCTACCTGCTTTTCTAAATCATCTTGCATTTTACGAGCAGAATCTGATATTTTTCGTTGAGTATCAGTCCCTTTATCTGGAGCAAGTAATAAGCCTGCAACAGCTCCTGCTACAACACCTGAAAGAAATAATAGAAATCCTTCTGAAGCTTTCATAAACTTAGATTTTTAGGGTTAATCATTTTTGATAGAGGAATGTAGTAAGGATTATTTTCAGCTTCAAAGTGTTGTAATAAAATGGACTTCATTCAACTAAATTGAAAACCGTAAACCATTATTTGGCAAGATTAACAGCAATAAAGAATTAATATTGTTATTTATGTGTACTTAGAGAACAGACAAACATTCCAAAATCCATGAAAAAACTTATAATAACTATCGATAATGACAAACACTCAAAACTAATTGAAAACTTATTGGACGGATTATCATTTGTAAAAAGTATCAGAGAGTTAGATGATGTTGAGGCTGCATCATTCTCAAAACCAAAAGATGATGTCATTAAATTAGATATTCCTAAGGGCGTTAATGTCAAACTAGAAGTGAAAAAACGTTCCTAAGCGTTTTAAGGTGTAATTCATAATTAATTTTCCAATCCATTCTTTTGTTGCTTACATTGCATGCTACTTTTAATTTGTAACCATAAAGTTTTTAGAGTTGCTGTTATCAAATTTTGGATCCGGAAAAATTGAGGCTGGTTTAGATGAAGCTGGACGAGGGTGTTTGGCAGGGCCTGTAGTGGCTGCTGCAGTCATCTTGCCAGAAAATTACACTAATGAGCTGTTAAATGATTCTAAGAAACTTTCAGCAAAGAAAAGGGAGATTCTTAGAGAAGAGATAGAAAGAGATGCACTTTTTTATGCGATCTGTGAAGTTAGCCATACCGAGATCGATAAAATCAATATACTCAATGCTTCATTTTTAGCAATGCACAGATGCGTTGATGCCTTAGAAAAGAAACCAGAACTTTTATTAATTGATGGGAATCGATTTAAACCTTATAATGGTATCTCTCATGAGTGTATTATAAAAGGGGATGGGAAATATGCTTCAATAGCAGCCGCTTCTATTTTAGCTAAAACATATAGAGATAATCTAATGTCTGAGTTGGGAGAAAAATACCCAGCGTATCAATGGAAAAAGAATGCCGGTTATCCTACTAAAGCTCATCGTGAAGCAATTAGAGAGCATGGACCTTGTGAGTTTCATAGAATGACTTTCAAGTTACTTCCAGAACAAAAAGAATTACCATTTTAACGATTATAGAATCCATATCTTTCTCATGATATGGATTTTTATTTTGCCTCTTTTGTACCTTCAAAGCTTTATTTTAAGAAAAAAATACTTGGATAAAATCGATATTTGTTCTTTAGTAGAATAAATTCTTTTGTCCAGTATCAATGACGAATAAGACTACATTATTAAAGAAAATATTGAGAATAACACTCCGAATTGTCATCGGTATTTTTCTTGGTATTTTATTTTTATTGTTTCTTATTTCATTGATACTGAAAGTACCATTTTTACAGACAAAGATAGTTCATGGTTTGTCTGGGGTATTAAAAGATAAACTACAAACGGAGCTTTCAATAGGTAAAATAGCATTAGATTTTCCCGAATCTCTGACTATTGATCAAGTGTATATTGAAGATCTTCAGCAAGATACATTAGTTTATATTGGTCACTTATCTGTAGGATTTAAGCTATTGCCTTTTCTTCATAACACAGTACATCTAGATGATGTTGAAATTGAAGATGTAACAGTAAAGTTGATCGAATATAAATCAGATTCCCTTTACAATTACCAATTTATTATTGATGCATTTACTTCAGATTCTACTACTACTGATCCTGTGGAAGAGGATACAACTGCTTCCAATTTACCAACCATTTTAGCTAAACATATTCTTTTAGAAAATATATCTTTTAGGATGGGTAGTGAATTGGACTCATCAGATATGCAATTTTATGTGGGGCACTTTTCTTCTGGAGTTGAAATAGACTTGAATAAAGGGATCTATGATATTTCTGAGACAGGCTTAAAAAATACTTGGGGAAGTATAATCTTAGCTAATTCTCCTGATCAAGAACCAGAAAAAGAAGTTGAGGCAGATTCAACACCTATTGATATGACCTTTAATCTTAAAAGTCTTGATGCCTCGAACATTTCTTATAAACAAGGTGATACTAGAGGACAAATGCTCCTCGATACCCAATTACCTAGTGCTGAGGTTCAAAACTTAAGTGTCTCATTATTTAAACAATCTGTAGATGGTGAGCTATTGGAAATAGAAGGGTGTGAAACAAATATTCAATTTTTACCGACAAACACTACTAATAAAGATACCTTAGACGTCGCTGATAATGAAAAACCCACAGATGGTTCTATTCAAGAATTATTCGATACGGGTTGGGATATTAGCTTAAAGAAAGGTGAGCTTAATAAAATCGCATTTTCATTGAATGACTATAATGTTCCAGAAATGGAAAGTGGAATGGATTATAGTCATATGGTTTTTGATGACATTTACCTTGAAATCAATGAGTTTGTTTGGAAAGATGATCGAATGAATGGAAAAATTAATTCCATTAGCCTAAAAGAACATAATGGTTTTAATCTTAAAGGATTACAAACTTCCTTTATAGTGTCATCTTACAGAATGTCTTTAAATCAATTATTTCTGCAAACATCGGTTTCAAGAATCACAGGGAATTTGGATATGCAAACTCCAAATGGAATTCTTGCAATGACAGAAAGGAATGGTGTTTATTTCGATATAGATTTGCCAAATACAAAAATTGGTGAAGATGATATTTTTACTTTTGCTCCATTTCTGAAGGAGCAAGCTGTATTGGATACATTATTTGATAATAATCTAAACTTATCGGCAGATATTAATGGTGGCTTTGACAGTTTGATATTTCATAAATTCGAAGTGGGTTTACTGTCAGGAACTGATCTAGCCTTAAATGGATATTTACTTAATCTTTTAGAAGTTGAGAATATAGGTGGTGATGTTGATAAACTCTCATTAGTCGCTCCTCCAAAAGACCTAAAAAAGCTACAATCTGGACTAGGACTTTATCAGTTGAATCTCTTAAATGATAGTCTACTTTTTAATACTGATTTTTATGGAGATTATGATCGTTGGAGTGCAAAAGTCAATTTGAAGTACGGAAGGAATAAGGTGATACTAGATGCCGAAAGAGTTCAGAACTATAATACCACCTTAAATTTCAAGTTAAGGAGTTTAGGTTATATTCTGAAAATTCCAGAATTAGGTTTGTTAAATGGTAAACTGAAACTCAATTCATCTGATATATTTTGGAGTGATAGTTTAGCAACGACGGCAAAGCTTAAAATTAAGAAGTTTGAATATGATAGTGTCGCTCTCGAAAAAAGTAAAATAAAGCTAACTGTTGATGATGAGGTTATTTATGCTGATTGGAGTCTAATAACTCCATTTGTAACAACAGAAGGTAACTCTCAAGTTGAGATAAAAGATTCAATTTTATACGTAAAGCCATCACTGAGAATTAATGATTTTAGACCATCTTTTATTTCTGATGTAGATTCTAGTATGCAGCTATCTTTAGCATTAGATGGTAATTTTATAGCAAAAGATGTAACAGACTTAAATGCTAAGTTGAAAATTTTCGACATAGATTTGGCTTACAAAGACCAACTACTTACCGATAAGCGAATTGATATCGCTGTAAATTCTAGAGATTCTGTGTTTAGGACAGATATATCGGGAGATTTACTCGATATAGAATATAAAATGACAAGCCCACTTGAACGATTAGGTGATGATTTTCAGAATATGATAAATCATTATTATCCAATCTCAGATACTTTGACTGATAGTACTGCTACAACCTTTCCCGACCTAGATTTAAAATTTCAAATTCTTGATTTTAGCTTTTTAGATATGATAGACCCAAATATCAAAATTGATAGGATGGAGCCTATTACTATTAGTTTAGATTCAGATACAAAAGAGATTGAAGGAAAGATAGATATTGTTAATCTATCGTACAGTCAGTACACACTTGATTCTATCACTTGTGATATAATGGGTAATGAGGAGTCTGTAGGTGTAGATTTAGTTTTTCATGATTTATCACCATCTGATTCAATTGGATTTGATTCTTTAGAGTTTCAAGCTGAGTTGAAAGATAAAAAACTCTTTTTTGATATTTATGGAGATGATCAATTCCAAGAAGACTTTACCATATTTGATTTTGGTTTTCAGATAGAAAAACCAGACACAATTAATATTATAAGGTTCAATGAAGATTTTACCATAAGAAATAGGGCATGGAATGTTGATCCCAAAAACAGAATTGATTTATATGCAATTCCCTATTTTGACAATTTTATTCTGGAAGGTGAGGGGAGAAAATTAGATATACAGTCATCATTTCGGAATGGGGTACAATTCACAGATCTTCGAATAGATCGATTTAGTTTAGATGAAATTTTTTATGCCTTAGGACTGGCAGAAGATTCTATTCGAGCAAATCTGTCAACTGAGCTTATTCTTATACATAAGGATTCCACTTTAGATGCAGAAGGTAAACTGTCTATTGAAGATATAGCTGCTAGAGGTCAATCATTTGGCGATTTTAGAAATGAATTCAAATATACAGACCAAGAAAGTGTCGAATTTGATCTTAGTTTGGAGGGCGAAATCGGTAATATTTCATTGGTAGGAGATTATCCTTTTGAAGAAGGTCAAACCATAAGTACAACATTATCTTTAGCTCCTTTTAATTATGCACCACTTAATGTGTTTGCTGAAGATTTTATCGAAGGTTTAGAGGGAGAATTAAATGGGAAAATAGCTGTATCTGGAGATTTAGGAGAACCTAAGGTTCGAGGAGGCCTTGATTTTACATCCTCCTCATTTTTTGTAACGCCTTTAGATGTTCCATTAGAAGGGAATGGAGGAAAGATTGATTTTGATGAAGAAGGAATTCATATCGACGAATTAAGTTTTGTGGATTCTATGAGACACGGAATAACACTAGATGGTGATATTTTTACTGAACACTATCAAGATTTTAAAATGGATATGAAGTTATCTGTAAATGAGTTTACAGCACTTGATAGTAAAAAGAAAGAGGGCGTTCCTTATTTTGGAAAATTCATAGTCTCAACTGAAACCGATATAAAAGGTACTTTTGAAAAGCCAAGAATCAATACAAAGTTAGATATCATAAACGGTACAAATACTACCTATATTTTTTCATCTGAAGGAGAAAATAATAGAGGTGAAGATGTGATTCAGTTTAGACAAAAAGATCAAGAGATTCCTGAAGAAGAAAAGATTACAGGAATGGATCTGGAAATTGATATCGGGATTGAAGAGGAAGTTACTTTTAAAATTCTACTTGATGAACGTACAGGGGATATGTTAAGTGTTCAAGGTGGAGGAGATTTACTTTTTGAATTAGACTCAACAGGTAATATGAGTTTAAATGGAAAATTTGAAGTAACCCAAGGTAGTTATGACTTGACATTGTACAAAGTGATTCCTAAAAGTTTTGAGCTTGACAAAGGAAGTTTTTTGTATTGGTCTGGTGATATCACAAGCCCTCTGATTGATATTACGGCAACTTATCGGGTGAAAGCCTCGCCGTCTCAGTTGATTGAAAGCTATATGCAATCTGTTGGAGGAGGAAGCTTTGACTCTAATAGGTATAGTAAAAGAAGGCTGTTTGATGTGAAAATGAAAATGTCAGGATACTTAGATAATCCCGATCTTTCATTTGATATTTTATACCCTGTTAGTTTAGAGACGAATGATAGTGATAATACCATAGATCAAGCCCTCTCAAACTTAAGAGATAATCCAAATGTCTTAAATAAACAAGTATTTGGTTTGCTTGCTCTAGGAGCATTTATTCCTGTAGATGAAGCGATGAATTCATCTTCAATAAATGAGGCAACGAGTGGTTTGGTGAGTAACTTTTTATCTGATCGTTTAAATGAATTTTCTAGTGATTTTATCAAAGGCTTTGATCTAAATTTTGATGTTGAACAATATAATCAAGAGAACTCATCTGGTCAGTCAGGTACTCGTACAGATGTGGGGGTTTCTGTAAAGAAAAACCTTTTCAATGAAAGACTAACAATTTTGGTAGGTGGAGCTGTAGCTGTTCAAGATGAAGTACAGAATGAAACTAACTCTTTTTCAACAGATGTAGAGGTTGAATACAAAATCAAGAAAGACGGTCGCTTAAGGATTAAGGCTTACAGTGAAAATAGTGATACAAACTTTGGAAATGATGTTTATAAGAACGGTTTGTCATTGCTCTTTCAAAAGCAGTATACAAAGTTTAAAGAACTTTTTGAAAAAACACCTCAAGAAATAGAAGACAAACGACTTAAAAAAGAAAAAAAGCAAAAGCGTAAAGAAGAACGTAGAAGAAGAAAAAATAAGAAGTCTAAAGATTCACCAGTTCTTAAAGAAGAATCGGATAGTTTACAACTGAAAGAAGATCAGAAAGGCTCAAATGAAGAAGAAAAGTAAGGTGTAATTTTTAGCTCATATTTTAAACTTTTTATCTCTCTAAAATTGACTAATATGTAGAGATTGAACTTTTAATCTAAAACCCAAAATGTCAAAACTTTTAGTGAATACTTTTTTACTGAATCTTCTAATTTTTATAAAAAGGCAGGTACTGAATTTTATCATCGGTATTGGGTTTCTTTCTATCTTCTCTTGTAATGTGCTTTCTAAAATCAGTGCTGAGAAACCATTGTATGCAGGAGGTATATTAGAAGTTGATGAGGGGGATACATTAAAGTTAGCGAAAGGGGTTAGTTATGAGCTAGAAGATCAGATTTACCCCAAACCCAATTCTAAGATATTAGGGGGTAGGTTTGGACTTAGCCTTTATTTTAAATATGTAGATCGGAAGGACGAACTGAAATTTATTAAAAAATTTCTTTACGATAAATTCTCTGAAGAGCCAGTCTATTACGATGATGAGATTTCTAAAAAGGTTAAGAAAAATATTGAAGATGAACTCTATAACAATGGCTATTTTTATGGAACTGTTGATTATAAAACTCATAAAGAAAAAGATGGCAAATTAGTTTATGTCACTTATACAGCTCACCCGAATGATCACCCGTATACAATTAATTCATTTGTTTTTGAAGGTGATTCTACTTTACTGCAAAAAGCGATAATTGAGGAGTTAGATAAAAGTATTTTTCATGAAAAGCCGAGGTATGATCTTGATTTGTTAAAGTCTGAACGCAAGAGAGTTGAAGATAGCCTTAGAAATAACGGTTATTACTTTTTTAAACAAGGATTCTTGACATATGAAGCTGATAGTGCGTTAGGGACTAAATCAGTAGATCTTTTCATGAAATTAAAATCGAATTTTCCGCCAAAAGCTAGCCGAAAGTTTTACATAGGAGAAATTACGATGAATACGGACTTTCAACAAGACAGTTCAAAAGCTTTTTCCAATCATGTAGAGATAGATACATTAGGTTATATCTATCAAGGAGATCCTCATAAACTAAAGCCTAAAGCATTAAAAGATGCTATTTTATTTGAAAGAGGTGAGTTATATAAGCAGAATAAACACCGGAATACCCTCAAGTTATTGAGCTCACTGGGTGTTTTTAGCTATATTGATCTAGCATTTAAAGAAACTACTGATTCTCTATATTTTGAAGACTTACTAGATGTCTCTGGTCGAATGACACAAGTTGTGCCTAAATCAATATCAACGGAAATAGGAATGGCAACTTGGACAAATGGTTATACAGGGCCAGAATTGGAATTATCATGGCAACATCGCAACATTTTTGGAGGTGCAGAGACTTTTTCATTTTCAGCAGATATTGGGATTTTACAGCAGTTTGGTGGTTCTCAGAGTAGTGATGTGACATCTATACAGTTATTGGGAATTGATTTTAGTCTCACTTTTCCACGTATTTTATTCCCTTTCCCAGTCCGGCTATACAAAGAAAGTATCTTGCCAAGTACAAAAATATCTTTGAGTTATGAAACGTATTGGTATAGACCTATAGCTCAATTGCGAATAATAAACTCCAAGTTAACTTATGACTGGAGTCCTAATTTCAACAAAAGGCACATACTTGATTTAATAGATATTGTTTTCCAGAATAGTGAAATAGAGAGTGGAACCGAAGTTGATTCATTAGATGATTTTCCAAACTTCGGAATACCTAGAATAGAGAATGAAAATATATTTTCTTCGAAATACACTTATCAGTATCGTTCAGGAAAGATTACTGAACAGGATTTTGTTCTAGGGTATCAAGGTTATATTGATGCGGCAGGGAATATTATTTACGGTCTTCAAAAAGCATTTGGAAAGAACCCGACTCAGTCAAATCCAGAAACATTCTTAGGACAAGTCTATGCTCAGTATGTACGTGTAGGAAGTGATTTGAGAAGTTACTTACAACTTAATCGGAAATTCACTTTAGCATCTAGAATTAATGTAGATGTGGGTGTGCCTTGGGGAAATGCTACTGAATTACCCTTCATTCGTTCCTACTTTGTAGGAGGGCCAACTTCTATCAAATCATTTAATCCGAGGACAATTGGACCAGGTTCGGCATACGTAATGCCAGGTGATAACGAGTATTTTGAAAGAGATGGAGATATTAAGATTGAAGCAAACATAGAATTACGGCAGAGTTTGAGTAAGTTCTTTAAGCTTGGGTATTTTATTGATATCGGAAATGTTTGGTTACTCAATAAGAACCCTAATTTCATAAATGGAGATTTCGACTTTTCTCGTTTCTATAAAGAATTAGCCATTGGAACAGGCATAGGTTTCAGACTCGATTTAGAATTCTTTGTTTTAAGATTAGATTTAGGTGTTCCAGTGTTGACACCTTTCTTGAGTCAATTTGAAGATGATCCTGATACCGAAATAAATGAGGCTGCAATTAATGCTCCAGTGAGTGATAGGTTTTTACTTAAAGATTTTCCGAGTGGAATTGTCTTTAACCTAGCTATTGGTTATCCATTTTAGCCTTTTTTCATTGAAAAATACGATTATGGTGCTTATCATCATTTTTTACTGGATTTTGTACCAATAATTTTGTTATTCTATTAACATTTTGAAATCAGAATTATGCTGCAACAACAAGATCCATCAGCTCTAAATGAGCAAGATCCTAATAAACTAAGAATTCACTCTATCGAAAGCTTTGGAACTCATGACGGTCCTGGTATTCGTATGGTTGTTTTTGTACAAGGATGTCAGTTCAGATGCCTCTATTGTGCAAATCCGGATACAATGGATGTAAAAGGAGGTCAGTTTATAGAAATTGAGGAAATTGTAAGAAGAGCTAAAAATATGAAAGGTTACTTCGGGAAAGAAGGTGGAGTAACAATTTCTGGCGGTGAACCTTTGCTTCAAAGAAGTAAGCTAAAACATCTATTTGAAAGACTACACGAGGAAGGTATAAATACTTGTTTAGACTCAAATGGGCGTTTGGTTAATGATGAAGTGAAAGAGCTTTTAGATCATACCGATCTTATTATGCTTGATGTAAAACACATCAATTTGGATTGGCATAGGAAGTTAACAGGAGTGTCCAATGTAAGTACATTGAAACTTGCAGAAATGCGTGAAGAGTCTGGAAAAAAGATGTGGCTGAGATATGTATTAGTACCAAATTGGTCTGACCAAGAAGAGTACTTGCATGAATTAGGTCAACATTTCAAGGATTATAAAACAATAGAAAAAATTGAGATTCAGCCTTACCACAAACTAGGTGTTCATAAATGGGAAGTACTTGGAATGGAGTATAAACTCAATGATATTGAGAGACCAACTGACGAAACGATTAATAAAACGGTAGAGATACTTTCTCAATATTTTAAAGAGGTAAAAGTAAACTAGAAAAAAGCCCCATATCAATAAGTTGAAATGGGGCTTTTATTATTCTTGCTCTGTAGCAGGAGCTTTGAATAGAATAAAGAAGTAAAATATCCAGAATATGATGATGATTGGTATTACATAGAATACCGAATCAATTGCGTAATTATATTCTGTATTTTGGCTGAATATCTGAGTGACGGTTGCCAATAAAAAGATATTAATAAATGTAGCCATTCCTTTTGTCCAACTTTTTGATTTTTCAATAAGTTGATTCTTTCTTTCCACATTACTCAACCAATATTTTTTATTAGGTATCATAATCAAATTATAAGGTACATACAAGATTGCATTTCCAAATATTGTAAGTCCTATATTGAAAAGAAGAAGTACAGCCATAGAAGTATAAAAGAAGTCTCCTCTAAACAGATAAACTCCTTCACCACTAGGCAAATCTATATTTAAATTTACTTTTTCAGGAAGATAGACATACATCAAAAGACTAAAACCTAAGAAAAGTAGAAGAGATAGTCCCCATACATACTTAATCAGCTTCATATTCCAACCCGTTTATTTGTAAAAAATTAGTTTAATTGTTTTATCTAAATTTATCTACCGTGCAAAGGTATTGTTTCTCCAAGATAAATCATAAACTAGCAAAAATGTTGTTTGAAAATGGGAATAAATTTTTACTCATTATTGATTTGTAGCTGTCTTGTTCAACATTAATTGTTGATGGGAGAATTACTTCTATAGCCTGTGCTATAACTTCTACTTCAATCGTTGTGAATTCACCTATGACTTCTCCGTCAATTTGTAACAATGTAGGTTTTTGTGTTTTTATTACTGCTTTTTTGCAAGAAATAACATCCAAGTATTTTAATCCAATTTCAGGGATTAAATAGGATATTCCTGCTGCAGCCAGAGAGGTGAAAGAAATTGTATTCACGTTACAAATCTCGAAAACACCATCAGAAGGGTTTCCTAGTGGATTTAAATGAATTCCTGTCCCATACTTTCTAGCATTTGCAAAGGCTAACATATAACCTTCCAAATGATGAATTTTACCATCTACTTCTACTTGATAGCTTAAAACTTCAGCGTTGGTTAGTTTCTCAAAAAATTGTTTTATGTATGCAGTAATTCCTCTGTTTGGGTCAAAATGAAAGTCCTTTACAATTTGTGCGTTTAAGCCAATATCTGCTATGTGCCAACCGTAATACTCTCCGTTGAACAGAAGTAAATCGAAACTCTGACGTTTGTTGTCTTTTATAATGTCATATAAAGCAAGAAAAGGGTCAGTATTCAAGCCAAGTTCTGCAGCCATTCCATTTGCTGAACCAAATGGAATAATACCTAATGGCAATTGGTGCTTCAATGCTATTTGAATACAAAATGAAATTGTACCATCACCTCCAATCGCTACCAATTTCTTAGGTAACTCTTTTAAAATGATAGATTGAAGATTACTCTGGTCACTTTTATCTCCGGTGGTTAGGTATATTTGATGTGAAATCTTTTCATTTTCTAATATATCATGGAGCGTATGTTGAAATTCAACTTTATCATAACCACCAGAGATTGGGTTAAGAATGATTAGTAGTTCCATGCTTGATTGGTTTAAAAAGTAAAAATGCTACTTACGGCTAAATTTACGTAAATAATACACTTATGTTTTGAGCAGACAATATTTAAATACATTTTATTGTTACTTACTCTTAAAAATTAATGAATCAACTCAAACTTTTATAAATTGCATTTTTAACAAAAAACATAAGTGTGCTTTTCAAAAGTCGTTATGATACTAGCTGAACTATGAAATTAATTTTCCCTGTAACAACAGAAGACCAATTAGATCGACTTTTATTTAACTTTTTAGATCAATCAATTTTTGTACATCAAGTAGAAAGACTTAAAAATGCGATAGACTCCTTTATTGATAGAATAGTTTTGGTATTGGCGGAGGATTTGCAGACTGAAAACAACCCTTTTAAGAAGATAGAAGAGGAAATAGAAAAAATCTTACCTACTATCGAATTTGACATAATCTATTCCAATTATCAGTTAGATTCTTTAATGCTTTCTGAACTGTCAGATACTCTTATTGAAGGAAGTATTCTGATTTGTAATCCTGCGACCATTATTAAACCTGATGATTTTAAGGTCGAAAGGGTTAAAGAGTTTCAGCTCTTCATCTACTCAAGTCTAGCTTCTATAAATACAGGTTCATTTGTCAGAATGAATGACTTTGGAGAGATAGTTGAATTTCCTTCAATCCAAGAGAATGATCAAATTCAAAAAATAGATACAAGTACTTACTATTTTAAAGATGGTGTCTCATTAAAGAAAAATTTAAAATCTTTTTTGGAGACTCATTCAGAAGAGACATTTAAAAATTATATTCAGACTAAAGTTCTAAATAAAATTTTAGTTCCTTTTATCTCAGAAATAGAATCTTTTTATTCAATTGATTTAGAAGCACAAAAGTTTTTTGACTTACAGGCTGAGTATATTAGCTCTGAATACGGAGGACATGAGGTGAAGCAGAATGTAAATATAAAACACAGTGTATTGATAGAGCCTGTATTTATTGAAGAAGGATGTGTAATTGAAAATTCTGTTATTGGTCCTAATGTTTGTGTTGGGAAAGATGTCACGATAAAAAACTCTGTGATTAGTAATTCGTTGATAAAACAAGGATTGTATCAAGAAAATGTAAATATTGATTTAATGTTTATTGGAAATGATATGACTTGTGTTTTATCTAGAGCACAATCAGCTACAAAATCTTAGAAATTGACTAGATTGTCGTATTTTAAGAGTGAATCTTATTTAAACTGCTCAAAACTTTCACTTGAAATCAAAGGATTATATTGAGCTTAATTAAAATAGTACCATCATTCTTTATTTTGGTATTTGACTAGAACTCAGATTTATCAATGAAAATATATATGTATAAGGGTTTGTCTAAGGGGATTGGTTTATTATTAATACTTTGTTGTATTTCTTTTTTATTGCCTGAATCAGTTATAGGACAGCGTAGAAAAAAAGACAAGAATGTTGCAAAACTAGGTCAGAATAGCTTAGAAAGTGAAGCTGTATTTATTGATGCAATGGGTTTCTATCTTCTTGAGGATTATAAAAAAGCTTTAGAACTCTTTCAGAAGTGTGATGAAATGAATTGGAGTGCTGCAGCTACAAAGTATCAGATAGCGATGTGTTATGCGAACTTAAGTAATTTTGAGTCGGCATTAGCATATTCTCAAAAAGCGGTTCAATTAAATCCTGAGAATAAATATTACTATTTATTACTAGCAGATGTACTTAAGCAAAGAGGTGATTTTTTAAGTGCCTCTGAAGTTTACGCTAAAGCAGCTTCTAAATTTCAAGATGGCCAAGAGTTATTTTATGAATTGGCAGACTGTTATATAAACATTCAGCAGTACCAAAAAGCCATAGCTGTTTATCAAGATATGGAAGAAAAGTTTGGTATTGATGAATTATTGATAAAACAAAAGCAACGCCTTTATATTGGTTTGGATGATTTGGATGCCGCATTGATGGAAGGACAAAAGCTTATTGACGCTTATCCATCAATTGGTGAATTCAAATTAGCTCAGATTGAATTATACTTAAGAAATAAACAAACTGATAAGGCTAAAGAACTAATTGATATTTATCTAGCAGAACATGCAGATGATGGTAGAGCTAGATATTTGTTAGCTAAAATTCATAGAAGTAGAGGAGAGGAGAAAGAATATTTTGAGGCCTTAAAGTTGTCTTTCCAAAGCTCGGATTTAATTGAAAGTGAAAAAGAGGCTGTACTTACTTCATATCTTAAAACTTCATACAATGAAGAGCAAAAAGAAATGGGGAAAGAGTTAGCTCAAATAGCAGTTGAAACACATCCTGAATCAGGAAATTTAAGAGCTATATTAGGTGATTTTCTTCTAACAGATGAACTATACAGAGATGCGAGAACACAGTATATTGAATCTGTGGCTAATGCTCCAGATAACTTTAAAGTTTGGCAACAAATTATTCAAATTGACTGGGAATTAAATGAAGTGGATTCTGTAATCTATCATTCTGAAGAAGCGATTGAAATTTTCCCAAATCAGGTGATCTTTCATTTTCATAATGGTTCTGCAAATAACATGAACAAAAATTATGATGAAGCTGCAGAGTCACTTGAATATGCTAAAGTATTGGCTGTTGACCCTCAGCTTCAACTTCAAATAAATTCTCAGCTAGGAGATATTTATAACTTTCAAAAGGAATATCAAAAGTCTGATAAGGCTTATGAAGAAGCTTTAAAGTATGATCCATATAATGCTTATGTACTGAACAACTATAGTTATTTCTTGTCACTGAGAAAAGAAAGGCTAGATAAAGCTGAAGAGATGTCTTCTAGGTTAGTTGAGCTAGAACCTGAAAATCCTACTTATTTAGATACTTATGGATGGGTTCTTTATGCTAAAGGCAAATATGAAGAGGCATTAAAGGTTTTAGAGAAAGTAGCTCCTGGATCAGACAATGCTGAAGTAGTTGAGCATTATGGAGATGTACTTTACCGTGTGGGAAGAAAAGATGATGCCTTAAAGCAATGGAAAATTGCTTTAAGTTTAGAAGGAGAACATGGAGATAGTCTCAAGAAAAAAATAGAAGAAAAGAAATTAATTGAATAGATTTTTTAATCTATAGACTTTTTGAAAATACAGAGGTAATGCTACTAGAAGCGAAGGGAATTGAAAAAAGTTATAACTCTTTATCTGTTCTGAAAGGAATTGATATGAGTATTGCTCCAGCCGAAATAGTGTCTATTGTTGGAGCCTCAGGGGCAGGGAAAAGTACACTCTTACAGATTTTGGGAACCTTAGATAGTCCCGATAAAGGTCATGTAAGCCTTTCTGGTGAATTATACACACAGATGAGTGGGAAAAAACTATCACACTTCAGAAATGAATACATAGGGTTTATTTTCCAATTCCATAATTTATTACCTGAGTTTACGGCTTTAGAAAATATCTGTATGCCTGCTATGATCGGGAAAAAAGATCCTAATCAGTATAAAAAAAGAGCAGAAGAGTTAATGGAGCTTTTGGCAATTGAACACAGAAAAGATCATAAACCAAGCCAAATGTCAGGTGGAGAACAACAACGAGCAGCAGTTGCTAGAGCTTTGATCAATAATCCTAAAGTTATTTTTGCAGATGAGCCGAGTGGAAATTTAGACTCTGTAAATGCTGAAAGCTTACACGAACTATTCTTCGATTTACGGAAAGAGTTAGATCAAACCTTTGTAATTGTTACTCATAATAATGAGTTTGCAGAAATGGCAGATAGGAAATTGGAAATGAAGGATGGGTTGATTATCTAAATTGAGTAATTGAACATAATTCTGAAAGCAAGTGAAAAGATATAAGAAAATACTATCAAAGATTATTAAAGATCTCTTGATAGTATTTTTTTTATTTGTGGGATTTTTCCAAGTATTGTTTTCAGTCTATGGAGATTTATGGATTGGGGAAGCATTAAAGAAGCTTGTAAAAGAAAACTATGAGAATAGATTTGAACTAGGGTATAGCAAGCTAGAAGTTAAGTTTATTTTTGGTGATGTAGAATTGAAGAATTTCTATCTGACAGAATTAATTGGAGACAATGTAATCGGAGACAACTACATTTACTTAAGAGATTTTACAATTGAAGGCTTCGGTTTTATGAGATTTCTTTATGATGGTAGAATCACCTGGAAATCTTTGAGTAGTGAAAACCCTATTGTTAAATTAGATTTAAGAGGCGAGGATAAAGACAAAAACAAAAAGGATTTTAAACGTTTCTTTTTAGAGTCAGGAGAGTTTGAGTTAACTGACGCTTTGGTAGAGGTTATCACTGAAAAATATCATTTGAAGCTCAATGATGTAAACTGTTTCTTTTCAAATTTAAAAGTTAATGCCGATGCCGAAAAGGGAATAAGTAAAAAGTCGAAAGTAGATGCAATGTCTCTGGATGGGAAAGGTGTTTTAGTTTTCGGTAGAGACACGGTGAATATTTCTCTTGGCAACTTTTATTTTAATGATGTCGATAAGTTTCTTTCAATAAGGAATCTAGATGTAAACCATTCATCACGAAAAGATTTTTTAAAAGGTAATGTGAATAAACTTGAGTTTACAGATTACAGAAATGAAAAACTGGTTTCTGAAGGCTTAATTTCATGTGATTCCATCTGGCTAGATGGTCTAACTATAGCAGGTGATTATTCATATTTAGATTTTTTATTTAAAAGAAAAGAATCTACAAATTCTAAAACTTCTCTAGAAACCCCTTTGGATTTTAAGTATATTGAAGCTAAGAATTTGAAATTCAATTTTGTAGATTCAACATTAAACCAATCAATTCTTCTTTCAGCTCCAATTGTGAATTTTGAAGGTTTAAAACCATTTTCCCCAACACATACAGATTCAGCTTTCATAAATGTATTGGTTGATACTTCTTATATTTCACTAAATGAAAATTCATTTTTTTCCACTAGCGAGATCAATTTAAATTCATTTAAATCTAAGTTTAGTGTTTTGGACTTGAAGTATTCCGCTAATGATATAAAATTAAATATTCCTTCAGTAACAGTAAATTCTACAGAGTATGTAGATATGATAGATGGCGTCTTTGATGTTAGTTTATTTCAAATCCAAGAACCAAAGGTATCTCTTGGTTTAAATCAGCTTAACTTTAATCAAAAGAATAAAAGTGATATTCCAATCGATTTGATTATTCATAAGCTTGATTTAAATAATGGAGAATTGAATCTAATTAATGGAAAAAATGAATTTAAACTAGATTTTAATATCGGGTCAAGAGAACTCTCTTTTGTGGAAGGAGAGTCCCATCCAACAATAGACTCTTTAAATTTTAAGATTAGTAATGTATTTCAATTTAATAATGGGTATCCAAATAAAATAGTTGATCAAGCCACCTATGATTTTCCCGAAAGTCAATTATCTATAAGTCCTTTTAATTTTATCATTGATCGAAATAATGGATCGAAGATGTCTTTTAATTCTTTCAAAACAGGGTTTCAACTTGAAGAAAAAAATGTTTTGAACCAGTTGAGATTGAAAGATACATTTTTAGAGGATTTCTACTTAAAGCTTAACATTGAAAAGCGGAGGAAGAATAATGAAAGTATTTCTCTTAAAAATATTGATATACAAAACTTTAATATTCAACATGGATATGTTGAGATAAATCTTGTTGAAGGTAAACGTCTAAATACTGTCAGCAAACTCAAGTTAAGAGATACAAATGTTTTAATTGAATCATTAAATCTAGATGATAAAATAACAGGAAATATTGATGTTGATTTTAAAGAATTATTCTATCAAGATAAAAAAGAAGGATTTACTATAAGAACTGATGTAGGCGAAATTAGTCCAAAACTAGCATCTTTAAAAGATGTGTTTTTATCTAAAGAAAGTTCAAAAAGTGGTTTAGAAGGTACGATTAGAGTCAAAAAAATAAAATTAGAGAATATAGATCAAGAAAGATTTTTTAATAAAAAAGAACTGTTTTCAGATAAGCTTTCTGTCAGTGATTTCAATATTAGTGGGATAGTTAATTTGGATAGCTTAAACTTTTTAAAGGCTACAAATAAGAAAAGTTCCGAAAATTCACCTTTTCATATTAATGAATTAAACCTGAATGCGGGTTATGCCCAACTTGTATTGAAAGATTCGTTGAACAGATATCATTTGTCAATTCCTAATTTGGTATTTAATCAAAAGCATAAGGCTAATAATTCCATAAAGTCAGAACTAGAATTTAATCTTCAAATACCCAAACTTCGTTTTTTTGATGCAGAAAAAAGGATGAGTATTGAATCTGATACGATTAATTTTACCTCAATTGGAGGAGATTTTAGTTTTAAGAATTTAAAAATTTATAAACCTAATGTAGAAGATAAGAATGGGATGACATTATTTTTTCCTGAAGTGTATCTATCCCAACCTCAAAAACGAAATGATCTATTTCAGATTGATTCCATTCTACTAATTGAGCCATCTGTAATTCTATTGAAGAATAGTTTGAAAAAGGTGGAAAGTGATCAATCTATTAAGATATTAACAGAATTAGGGGAAGAAATTCCAAATCTTAAAATTAAGAATATAAATGTCTGGGATGCAGATTTCAGAAGTTTTACGACAACTGTAGATTGGAAAACAAGATTAAGTCTTGGTTTAAAGAGAGATCAAAAGAAAATTCGAACAGAGAATATTGATACAAGTATTTTTGAAAATGATTCTCTTTTTTGGGGCGAATCAAGTGCTCAGGTTGGGAAAGAAAGAAAAAAACAAATTGTAAAATGGTTTAAAAATTATCGAGATACTCTTATTGTTCACCCTGTTGTTCTCAAAAATGAATATAATGTTTGGTCAGATTTAAATTCAGGGCAAAATCTTTATTTACAAGGTGTAAATCTATCTTCAGAGAATCTTAATCTTTATTCCAATAATCAATTGAGCTTTGATGAGCTTCATTTAGATTCACCATTTTTTAATTGGGTAATGGTTAGTAATAACTATAGAATTGGAGCTGAGGATTTACATATTTCATTTAAAAATAAGTCATTTTCTTCAAGAAACTTTGCATACTACACAACACTGTCCAAGTATGACTATGGAAAAGTAAAAGGATATCAAACCGATTTTTTAAATGTAGGCGCAAATCAAGTAGCTGTTTCTGGTTTTGATTTTATTTCTTTTTTAAATGATAAAGACATTTTTATAGACCAAATATCCCTTCAAGAACTTAATGTCTATGCTTTTAGAGATAAAACAATCCCGTTTGATTATAATATAAAGGATAAGCTGTTTATTAGAGAAATGTTAAACCAAGTTCCTAACAGAGTTAAAATTGGGGCTGTAGGAGTCAGTAGTGGACAAATAGTTTATGAAGAATATTTAGGCAGTTTTGAAAAGAAAGGTTCTCCCGATTTCTACAACATTGATCGTCAGCTTTTAAAAAGGCAGGGGGTCTTTACATTGGACTCTATTAAAATTGCAGCCTATAATTTGACGAATTTGGATAGTGGAGGACATATGAGAGTCAATTTTGTTGGGAGGTTAATGAATGAAGGGAAAATAGAGACCAACTTAGATATGTTACTTGGGGACAGCCTCCAATCTTTTTCAGCAAAAGGAGCTATTGATCAGATGCCTCTTGAAGTATTCAATGGATTGATTGAGAACCTTTATTTTTTAAGAATAAATCGAGGTTATTTGAATAGTGCAAAT
This sequence comes from Sediminitomix flava, assembly GCF_003149185.1. Lineage (NCBI taxonomy): Bacteria > Pseudomonadati > Bacteroidota > Cytophagia > Cytophagales > Flammeovirgaceae > Sediminitomix > Sediminitomix flava. The sequence continues at coordinate 895,387 of NZ_QGDO01000003.1, forward strand.
TTTGAATTTCTAGCGAATAAGTATAAGTCGGAAGGAATTATGAGAATGAGCTATACCGATCTAGAGCTTGAAATACTTAAAGTTATATTTAGACCTAAATTTTTTAATATCAAAAAAAGAGGATTTCTGTCTTGGGTAGCAAATGAAATTGTAGTTAGAAAGAATAATCCACGCTATTTCCATTTTAAAGAAGGGGAGATTTATTATGAAAGAGATACAAAGCGGTCGGTTTTTAATTATTGGACTAAATCGGCTTTAAGTGGTATGCTTTCTACCATGATAAATCGAAAAAGAGTGAAGTTGAACGAACTTGAGAAACGTAAAAATTAATTAATTTATAAGAATAATTAAATTATTTATTAATTTGCTCTATCGTTAATTTTTAACTGCTAAACTAATTATATGAACAACTTCAAGAAATCGCTCTTAGCGCTTGGCGTAATGTGTACTTCTTTGTCTGCAGCAAATGCACAAGAAGAAGTGGAATTGAGAAATAAGAAAGATGGAGACTATAAGTTTCAGGTAGTTACAAACATTGAAGCTGGTAAAGTATCAAATCAAGGAAGGTCAGGTACTTGTTGGAGTTTCTCTTCTCTTTCATTCTTTGAGTCTGAAATGGAGCGAATGGGAAAGGACAAAATAAACCTTTCTGAAATGTTTGTTGTAAGACACACTTATCCTGATAAAGCAGATCGTTTTGTGAGATGGCATGGTCACATCAATTTTGGTGCTGGAGGTGCTTTTCATGATGTTGCTTATGTAATTAAAAATTACGGTATCGTACCTGAGTTTGCCTATTCTGGATTACAGAACGGCGCTACGATGCACAACCATGGCGAAATGGATGAGGTGTTGATGGGAATAGTTACAGCTGTTCAAGCAAGAAAACGTGCAAAACCAACACAATCTTGGAAACCTGCTTTTGAAGGTGTTATGGATGCTTATTTAGGTGATTATCCTTCAGAGTTTGAATATAATGGTAAAAAATATACTCCAAAAACATTTGCAGACGAAGTAGTTGGATTAAATGCTGATGACTATGTAGAAATCGGTTCATTTACTCACAAACCTTATTATGAAGAGTTTGAATTGGAGGTTCCAGATAACTGGTTACATCATTCAATCCAAAACTTACCATTGGATGAAATGATTGAAGTAATTGATTATGCTTTGATGAATGGCTATTCAATTGCTTGGGGTGCAGATGTAAGTGAGAAAGGATTCTCTTTTAGAGATGGTCTTGCAATCGTACCTACAGATGAAATTGAAGTAATGGCTAAAGGTAAGGATAACCAACACTTCAGTGATGCTGGTGCTCAAAAATATTCAGTTGCTTTCCAAGAGCCTGTAAAAGAGAAAGTAATTACTCCTGAATTACGTCAGAAAGCATATGATAACTATGAAACTACTGACGACCACGGTATGCAATTAACAGGTATCGTTAAAGATCAAAATGGTACAAAGTATTATATCGTGAAAAACTCATGGGGTGAAGCTAATGACTGTGATGGTTATTTCTATGCTAGTGAAGCATATGTAAGATATAAAACAATTGACTTTATGGTTCATAAAGATGGTATTCCAAAACATCTTAGAAAGAAAATGAACATCAAATAATTGTTGATTGATGATGAGAAAAGAGGTTGCTATTCGGTAACCTCTTTTTTTATGCACAAAAGCGTTCACATCTCTTTACCATTTTTGATATGAAGTATTGTTAAATTTGGTAATTGATAATTTTATTTGACTATGCATATTCGGATTATAAAACTATACATTGACCCTAATCATTTAGATACTTTTAGAGAGGTGACTAAGAAGAATTTTGAAGCCTCAATAAAAGAAGAAGGGGTGATCAGGTTTGATATAATGGAGGATGCTGAGAGGGTAGGAGAATATACTATTCTGGAGGTGTTTAAAAGCAGTGAAGATCGTGAGAAACATTTCACAACAGCGCATTTTAAAGAGTGGGATAAAGTGGCTGTTCCATTGTTTATTGCTCCTTTAGAGTCAAGGCAGTATAATTCGGTTTTTCCAGATGTTGAGAGTGATTGGTTAGGGAGGTATAAGTCCTAAAAAAATAAAGCCTGAAACTTTATAGCGTTTCAGGCTTTATTATTCCTCCTCTTTCAACTTCTTTAATCTCTATTTGCTCTGCTTTAAAAGCTTCTGCTAAAAATTCGCAAGCAATTTTTGGTGAAGAAACATCTCCACAGGTAAAGAAATCTATTGAAGCATATCCATATTCAGGCCAAGTATGTATAGCTAAATGACTTTCTTGAATAACAACTACGCCAGAAACTCCGTGAGGTGAAAATCGATGGAATACTGATTTAACGATAGTTGTATTCGCTTTTTCTGCCGCTTGGATCATCAGCTGTTCAACTTTTTCTACGTCATTAATCAAATTTTTATCGCAACCGCTCAATTCTCCCAAAAGTTGTATTCCAAGTGCGCTCATATAGGTTAATAGAAATCTTTTCTAAAAAATACTGTATTTAATTATTCTAAGAATCTTAGTTTTAAATTCAATTCCAATTTACGATCTTTCTTAATCAAAGTTGCTTTATATTCAATTTTTTTAGTTGAATCTGTATTTTCGCGTGAAATTCAACTTTAGAAGTTAAACATTAGTCATTTTTAATCTTCAGCATAAATGTCAAAAATCACAAAAAAAGTAGGTAGTTATCCATATGCTAATGTCATGTTTAGCATTGTAAGTGCCTTATTTATGATTGGATTGATGGGTTTGTTTGGTTTGTATGCAAATAAACTTACGACTGAACTTCAAGATAGTATTGAGGTTCAAGTAGTATTACAAAAGTTTTTATCTGAAGAAAAAAGAAATGATCTGCAAAACAGAATTTCAAATCTTGAATTTGTAAATCAGAATATTCCGATCCGCTTTGTTTCTAGGGAGGAAGCAGCACAAAATATGATTCAAGAAACAGGTGAAGATTTTATTGAGTTTTTAGGTGGAAACCCTTTACATGATGTATTTAGAATTTCAATCAAGAAGGATTTTTTAGAAGAACCAAGAATAGAAGAGTTGTCAAAAGACCTAAAAAAGATTGAAGGAGTCTATGATGTGATTTATACAAAAAGTATGATCAGCCAGATTCAATCAAATATACAGAAGGTGACGATAGTTTTGGGCGGATTGGCCATCATGTTTTTGCTAACTGTAGTCGTTTTGATTGGTAATGCAATCCGTTTGGCTCTGTTCTCTCAAAGATTCCTAATTCGTAGTATGCAGTTGGTAGGAGCAACACCATTTTTTATCAAGAAACCATTTTTGAGTAGAGCATTTCTACAAGGCGTATTTGGTGGGATAATAGCTTCAACGCTTTTAGGGCTTTCTATTTTTCTATTTTCAGAGGTATTTTCAGAGATGAAGTTGATTTTTGATATGAGGATTACTTTAAGTGTTTTTATCTCAATAATCCTATTAGGTGGTATTATTGGTTTCTTGAGTGCTTACTTCTCTGTGAATCATTATTTGAAAATGAAACTAGATCAACTTTATTAACTGCTTTTCACTTATTCTAACTCAAAAAAAATACTTTTTTGTTATTTCTGCCTTATTATTGCAGTTGGTTAGGAGTGTCAATTTTTAAAAGATTGAATTCTGATCACCAATACTGAAATCAAATTATAATTCTGAAATTTTTTATAAATCACTTAATACTTTCACAATGAGTCAAGAAAGAAATGGAATGCCTTTCGGCAAATTAAATTATAAGAGAATGCTTATCGGTCTAGCCGTTTTACTTATTGGATTTTTCATTATGAGTATTGATGGAGAAGAATTTGGTTTCGGATTTTTAGGCTTAACTCTTGGTCCATTGGTTGTACTTACTGGTTTTGGACTACAATTCTGGACAATTCTTGGGAAAGGAAAAGAAACAAACGAATAGCTAAACATTTTTTAATGCTATCAACGGATAATCGAAATTAATAGTTAGGAGAGAGTTACAGAACTGCTTTTATGGAGACTTTAGACGCAATAATCTTAGGGATAATCCAAGGGCTAACAGAATTTTTACCTGTTAGTAGTAGTGGACACTTGGAGTTGGGGAAGGCAATTTTAGGAGATAGTAGTATTCCTGAGGAAAGCCTATTGTTTACTGTTGTTGTTCACTTTGCTACCGCATTGAGTACAATTGTAGTTTATAGAAAAGATATTCTTCACATTTTGGGTGGCTTGTTCCAGTTTCAATGGAATTCTGAAACAAGATTTAGTTTTAATATTATTTTATCAATGCTTCCTGCGGCATTTGTAGGGGTGATGTTTGATAAAGAAATTGAAAGCTTTTTTGGAGGACAAATCACATTTGTTGGATGTATGCTATTGCTAACAAGTATTTTACTTTTGTTAGCTGACAAAGCTAAAAATACAGGTAAGGAAGTAACTGCTGCGAGTGCATTCATGATTGGAGTTTCACAGGCTATTGCAATTATGCCTGGTATTTCTAGATCAGGTGCTACAATTTCAACGGCTGTATTGTTAGGTATTGATAGAGAGCGTACAGCTAGATTTTCATTCTTGATGGTTGTTCCTTTGATCTTTGGAAAGATTGCTAAAGATATGTTAGATATTTATTCTGGAGATTT